>NZ_CP046266.1:317500-562500 GCF_009720625.1 Metabacillus sediminilitoris | reverse complement strand
ATCAAGCAGTTGTTTCGATTCAAAAAATGCTTTTCCTTCTATATATCTTCTTATTAGCTTTCCATACTCAATCCCAATTTTCAGTTTACGTTCTGAAAAAGGAAAGGTTCGCAAACGATCAATTAGATCTACTATGTATTCATTTCGGTCAAATAGGACTTTCCCATTTAACACCCATTCAACCATTCTTCTATTTGTTCCTAATAGGATTGAATCATTTAACTCTTCTTTTGATATAACAGTTAAAGACGCTATTTTATTTTCAAACTCATAATGTTTAATAAAAAGTTCCTGTTCTGAATCATCAACGATAACAAGTAATGCAACATCAAAATTATCTGTTGTAGGGGAGATTTGCTGTCTTTTTTCAATCATAATGATTGCCAATGTAGTTGCATGGCTTGCTCGTTCTTGATAAATAGGACGGAGAATGTTTTCCATCATTATTCCTCCAATATGTAGGCTTTATTATTGTTTCTACAAATTAAAGCAAAATTCCTTTTCTAATCTCATAATGGAGTACATAAAGAAAAGGCCGTTCATTATTAAAGCAAAGTATGATACTTTTTCAAATGCGATTTTCTAAAAATTTAACTCTGATAGTATAAAATAACATCAACATACAAACAAACATTATTTCTAATTTGAGTTAACAATTTATCTGCCCTGCAACCTGTGCTATATTAAAACTGGGAGGTTATTGTTATGGCTCGCAAATATACTAGTAAAATAAATAAAATAAGAACTTTTGCTTTAAGCTTAATCTTTATTGGTTTCATTATTATGTATGTTGGTGTTTTCTTTCGAACAAATATGTGGGTAATGACGATTTTTATGATGCTGGGTATGATTTCAATCATCGCTAGTACAGTCGTGTATTTTTGGATTGGGATGCTTTCAACGAAAGCGGTTCAAGTCATTTGTCCCTCATGTGAAAAGCCTACAAAAATACTCGGACGTGTTGATATGTGCATGTATTGTAAGGAACCGCTAACATTGGACAAGGATTTAGAAGGTAAAGAATTTAATGAGGATTATAATCGCAAAAAAATAAAGACATAGTAATTTAGAACGGCTGCAGCTAAGCCGTTCTTATTGTTTTATAAATCTTTATCAATTTTAAATTACAGCTAAGAATCGTAAAAATAAGTGGATAGGCTAGAGCAGAATACCAGAGCTTCCATCCAGTATAGTTAAAAAAGGAAGTTAGTTCAGCCAACCCATTCAAACCAGACTGAAAAGACTGTCCAGCATAGAATATAGCCAATTTTCGCTTTCAACCCTTTATTCTGAGGAAAATAGTTGAGATACAAGATATTAATAGGGATATAATACAAATATTGCCCGATAAAAGCTTTTGCCTCGATACCTTTTCCAAAATAGCTATAAAGATCAAAATACCTTCCAAGTATAAGGTCTGTATTAGTCCCAAAAAATAGTGCAAACATGGTTGCAGCATAAATCTCAATTTTTCTCAGACTTTTGGGATGAAAATAACAAGAATGTTTAGCAGTATAAAAAAAAGATAAAAAAGTATCCACATAAGAGCTTTCTCGTATAATCCTTCATCATGAATTATTGTGCTTCATCTATTGAAAATCATCCTTTTTGGTCCTTATAAAAAAAATATAAAAAAACAAGCTTAGTTTGATGACTAAGCTTGTTTTTAATGAGTTTCATTTTTTTCACAACTGTTGCACATTCCGTATATCTCTAAACGGTGATGACTAACTTTAAATCCAGTCACATGTGCCGCTAACGCTTCAACTTCATCAAGTCCAGGGTAATGAAAATCAACGATCTTTCCACATTTTTCACAAATACAGTGATAATGATCAGATGTGACAAAATCAAAGCGACTTGATGAATCGCCATACGTTAATTCCTTTACTAGTCCAACTTCACGAAATACCCTTAAGTTGTTATAAACAGTCGCAACACTCATATTAGGGAATTTTCCTTCTAATGCTTTATATATATCATCGGCTGTAGGGTGTGTCATGGAATCGACTAAGAATTCAAGTATAGCATGACGTTGCGGTGTGATCCGTACTCCAGTTTGCTTGAGTGAATCTAATGCATCTTTTAATTGATGTTCAGACATCCGCCATGCACCTCGCTATAATAAATATTATTACTTTATAATGTTTATAATTAGTGTACATTGTAACTAAGACTTTTGTCAAATATTCTTCTATATATAAATATAGTTTACATTAAAATAAGATTCATGCTAATAATATATTTTTTCTTAGAGAATGGGAGTTCACATCATTTTATTTATTCTGTAAGGCTGGATAGAATAAAGAAATGATATGGGTATAAAGATATATATCCTCATTTTTTATCACATAAAAAAGAGTGCGGAGCTTAGAGTCCGCACTTCAAATCCGGCGCTAACATTTGAGGAGGTAATGCCTTCCCTATACGGTACGCATTTTCCCTTATTTTGGCTGGACATTTGCCTTACTTTTAAAAAATGGGCGATAAATTTGTTGGTATCTTCGAATAGGATTTATTTATTTATTTAAGATTGGTGTTCTTTAATGTATTGTAAAGCTTCAAGTACATGATCCTTTACTTTTACTTTTCTCCATTCCTTCACAATCTTTCCATCTGGATCAATTATAAAAGTGGATCGTTCAATCCCCATGTACTCTTTCCCAAAATTCTTTTTTAATTTCCATACACCAAAAGCATCTGCTAGTTTATGTTCATCATCCACTAGTAGTGAAAAAGGGAGATCATGCTTCTCTTTAAATTTTTGATGTTTTTCCTGCGGATCAGGACTTACGCCTAAAATAACTGCATTTAAGTCTGCAAAGCTTTGATGCTGGTCCCTAAAGTCACATGCCTCTGTCGTACATCCAGGTGTCATATCCTTTGGGTAAAAATATAAAACAATATATTTCCCTCGATAATCTGCAAGACTTGTTTTCTCTCCATTATCAGCTAGTAATTCCAAATCTGGCGCTATGCTGCCGACTTCAACTGTCATGATAATCCCTCCAAAAAAATATTCCCTCTTTAAGCGTAACCAACTTTCACTAATTGTACAACTTTTACGATTTTTCGATTCCAATAACGGTTCGAGCGAGGAAAACAGCTGGAAGGATATATCCGATTAATGCTTCTGTGACAGCAAGAAATCTTCCCATACCAATTGGGACAATATCACCGTAACCGACTGAAAATAACGTAACGGCACTGAAATAAAGTGATGTAAACAACTTGTCAAAATAATCCCCAGTAATTGGCATGCCTGCTTCCATTAAGACGTGAACATTACTTTGAATACAAACTAAATAGAGCATGCCAAATCCTATGAGGAGTGATAAGTATAAATACGTAATCATGATGATGGTATCAAAAGATAAAAAGTTTTTTTGGAAGCATACAGCAACAACACTCTTAAAGCTCATAAAGATACAGACGATGATAAAAATACAAAAAAATAATTCCAACTAACCCCCACCTGCCTAAGATGACACTTAGTACAATATATACAAGCAGGCAGGCTTGTATTCGATTCACTTTAACAGATGATCAATTCGCTTAAAGTTTTACGTCTTTTTCCAAATGAAAAAAGAGAACGATTGTTACATCGCCCTCTTTTCATTCTATTAATTACCTGCTCCACGATATTTTTTCACACCTGAATTCCACAGAATGACCGAAATGATAAAGAACACAAGCCCCATTACTGGTGTTAAAAAGGAGTATACATACCATTCTTCTTTTTCGAGAAAAAATGCAGCCGGATACACTCCAACAAATGCAAAAGGAAGAATCCAAGTTAACACAAAGCGGATAACAGAATTATAAATATCCACAGGGTAGCGTCCATAGTTTCCGATATTGTACATCATCGGCATTAAGGAGGTTGGGGAATCAGACCAAAAACCAATACTTGCCAAGGAGACAAAAATCCCTGCATATACGAGTGCGCCACTAATCGCAAATACAATAAAGAGCAGCAAGTCATACCATTGAAAACTTAACCCTAATTGAATGGAAGCATACCCCATAATGAATATCCCAGTAACCGCACCAAACAATGATTCAAGGTCCATTCGTTCGAGGATAACTTGAAACAAGCTATGTATAGGTCTAGTTAAAATCCGGTCCATTTCTCCTTTTACAATGTAACGCTCATTGAAATCCCAAATGTTGAAAAATGCTCCAAATATCGCATATGGTACTAAGAAAAAACCGTAGATAAAGATTATTTCATCACGAGTCCAACCGCTTAAAAATTGTGTATGTCCGAAAACAACGAGAATAAATACGAGATTTGTAATTTGAAACAGCATGTCAGATAACAATTCAACAACCATGTCTGCACGATATTCCAACCTGGTTTTCATATATTGTCCGACATACTGTATGAACATTGAAAAATAAAACATCTTCTCATCCCCCCTGAATAATCATTCGTTTTTTCGCTGAAATCCACAGCATTTGGATGGGAATGAGTAATATGATTGCCCACATGCCTTGCAATAAGATGGCTTGAAACACTTCATTTCCTTCTATACCTTCAGTAAAAATCATACTTGGAATATAGCTGATTGCTTGAAACGGAAAATACTGCATAATATTCTGAGCCCACAACGGGTAAAAGCTGATCGGCAAAAGTAATCCAGAAAAGAGATCGATAATCACCCGCTTTGCTCTCATTAGGCCATCATTATTAAATAAGAAAAACGTCAGCAACCCTGTAATCAAGTTGATCTGGGTATTAATAATAAAGCTAAAAACTAATGAACAAGCAAAAAACAGCCAAGTAGCTCCATTTGTAGAGAACTCCATTGGAAATACAAGTCCCACGATCACCATCCCTGGTAATGAGAAAAACACTAAGCGGAAAACCCCTTCTCCAAACGCCTGCATTGTCTTCATCCCTAAATAGTTATAAGGCCTAATTAATTCTACGGCGACTTTTCCTTCTTTAATCTCCAAAGCTATTTCACGATCAATATTATTAAAATAAAAAGCCCGTGCCATCCATGAAACAGCTATATATGAAGTCATCTGAACAACAGATAGGCCTTCAATTGATTCTTTTCCACCATAAATGGCAGTCCACAAAAAGTAATACGCTCCAATGTTAATGCTGTAGATGAGGATCCCGCTATAATAATTTGTACGATATGCAAGCATCATTAAAAAGCGGATCCTAATCATTTCAATATATTTGTCCATAGTCCACCTCAGCTTGTTAATGCCTCTCCTTTTTCATAAATGTTGCGAATCACTTCTTCTGTTGAGATTTCCGTCACACTTAAATCGGTAATTTGATAAGCCCCGACAATTCGCCCAATCAGCTCTGACATTTGCGCTTCTTTATCAAGAACTAATGCTGTCCACACATTTAACTTATCGGTTTTTTGCCATGTTACATGAAGATCAGCTGTTAAAAATAATAATTGTTCTTCAATTAATTCCTCTGCAAATTGGAATTGAATTTGCTTCCCTTCGCCCCAATGAGCACGTAATTTCTCTAGCGCTCCATCATAGATAACCTTACCTTCATCAAGCATGACAACTCGTTCACAAAGTGCTTCAATGTCTGATAAATCATGGGTGGTTAATAGAATGGTTGTTTTATATTTCTCATTCATTTCTTTCAAAAATTGACGGATCTTTAATTTTACAAGTACATCAAGACCAATTGTCGGTTCATCTAAAAACAGTAACGGTGGATTATGAATAAGTGCAGCGGCAAGCTCACATCTCATTCTTTGTCCTAAAGACAGCTTACGCACCGGCTTATCTAGCAATGGTTCAATATCTAGTGTCTTAATAACATGGTCCATATGTTCGTTATAATCTGCATCTGAAACCTTATAGACCTTTTTTAATAGACGAAATGATTCCTGTACGGCAATATCCCACCAAAGCTGTGAACGCTGCCCGAAAACAACCCCAATTGTCTGAGCAAATCGCTCCCGTTCTTTATGTGGATTCATTCCATTGACAAGCACCTCACCAGACGTAGGTGTTAGGATTCCAGTTAGCATTTTGATTGATGTCGATTTTCCTGCCCCATTTTCCCCAATATATCCGACCATTTCACCCTGCTTGACTGTAAACGAAACATCATTCACAGCAGGGATAATTTTATATTGACGATTTAATAAATCGCGAAACGCACCGCCAAGTCCTTGACGACTTGAGTACGACTTAAATTCTTTTCGTAATTTCTTCACTTCAATAATATTAGTCATTGTCGACCCTCCTGCTTTTCTCCACAACGATTAGTTTATCTAATCTTCATCATAACAACAATTAGTATGCATTTTAATCATGAAAATGATAGAAATTTATTAAGCAATAGCTTTCATGTTAAAATAAAGTCGGCACTTTAAAGCAGTTATCCAAGTCACTTGACTTTCAGTTGACGATTATACTACATGTTAAATCATTACGATACATAGCAGGAGGCAATTATGGAATTTACTAAATCAAATGAATTACACGAAGAAGCATTACAACATATTGTTGGCGGGGTAAACTCTCCTTCACGTTCTTACAAGGCAGTGGGCGGCGGTTCACCAGTTGTGATGGAAAAGGCAAATGGAGCCTATTTCTGGGATGTTGACGGCAATAAATACATTGATTATTTAGCAGCCTATGGTCCAATTATTACCGGACATGCACACCCGCATATTACAAAGGCTATTTGCAGAGCGGCTGAAACAGGGGTTCTTTATGGTACACCAACACCACATGAAATAACTTTTGCGAAAATGCTTAAGGAGGCAATGCCTGCATTAGATAAAGTTCGTTTCGTAAATTCAGGGACAGAAGCTGTCATGACTACGATTCGTGTGGCACGGGCTTATACAGGACGTGACAAAATCATAAAATTTGCAGGCTGCTACCATGGACACTCTGACCTTGTGCTTGTTGCTGCCGGCTCTGGTCCATCAACATTAGGGACACCAGATTCTGCGGGAGTACCAAAAAGCATCGCACAGGAAGTCATAACTGTTCCATTTAATGAAATTGAACCGTTAAAAGAAGCATTAGATAAATGGGGAAATGAAGTAGCGGCCATATTAGTCGAACCAATCGTCGGCAACTTCGGAATCGTTGAACCAAAGCCCGGATTTTTAGAAAAGGTGAATGAGTTGGTTCATGATGCAGGCGCTCTCGTTATTTATGATGAAGTCATCACGGCATTTCGCTTTATGTATGGCGGTGCACAAGACCTTTTAGATGTATACCCGGATCTCACGGCATTAGGAAAAATTATCGGCGGAGGACTTCCGATCGGAGCTTATGGTGGAAAAAAAGAAATCATGGAACAAGTCGCACCGCTTGGACCAGCTTATCAAGCAGGAACGATGGCTGGCAACCCAGCATCAATGTTATCCGGAATTGCCTGCTTAGAGGTTCTTAAAGAGGAAGGTGTGTATGATAAACTCGACGAACTAGGAGCAATCCTTGAAGATGGAATCTTACAACATGCACATACATATCAGATTCCAATCACGATTAATCGACTTAAAGGTGCACTAACCATTTACTTTACACATGAAAAAATTGTTAATTATGAGCAAGCTGAAAATACAGATGGAGAGATGTTCGCAAAATTCTTTAAGCTGATGCTTCACCAAGGAATTAACTTGGCACCGTCAAAATATGAAGCATGGTTTTTAACCACTGCACATACAAAAGAAGATGTAGCAGAAACATTAAAGGCTGTTGAATACGCGTTTAGTCAACTTAAAAAATAGATTTTACCTGAGGCAAGTGTACGAAATGTACCTTGCCTCATTTTTCTTATTGAAAATGGAATACTATATTAAAACCTGATCATAAAAGAAAAGGTTGCTTTCACAAATCTTTTGTTATATTCACCCATTTTTAGTTATAACATGTAGAAATACTCCATATCTCCTAATGTAAACGCTCTTAAATAGCGCCTTTTTTGACAGCATTTATGATTGTTTTAAATTTATGTAAAAAAGGGAAATTGTATCTTGTATAAATTTGCTAAAGCATGTATAGTACGATATTGTTCAAAAATATTAATTATGATTTTTAGAAGGGATGTTAGGCAGTATACATGAAACTAGGTGCACGCATCCTTAAAACTGGGATTGCCATTACACTAGCTTTGTTTTTAGCAACACTCTTTCAATTTCCATCTCCTGCCTTTGCTGGAATCGCAGCCATTTTTGCTATACAGCCGACGATCTATCGTTCATATTTAGAGCTACTCGTACAAGTACAGGCAAATATAATTGGTGCAGTATTAGCCATTGGATTTGGATATTTCTTTGGTACCCATCCATTATTAATTGGATTAATTGCCATTATTGTGATTTCTATTAATATTAGACTTAAATCTCAATCTAATATCTCAGTTGCCCTTGTAACAGTAATCGCAATATTAGAAAGTACGGGTGATGATTTTCTTGAAGTAGGAGTCATTCGATTTTTGACGATTTTACTTGGTATCTTATCAGCGTTTATCGTTAATTTAGTCTTTCTGCCGCCAAAATATGAAACAAAGCTATATTTGAAAATAAATGAAAATACTGAGGAAATTATCAAGTGGATTAGAATCAATACAAGACATGCATCAGAGCATAAAATGTTAAAAGATGATATTGAAAAAATGAAGGAAAATATGATCAAGCTGGATCAAATCTACTTACATTATAAAGAGGAACGAAATTATTTTAAAAAAGAAACATATGCAAAATCCAGAAAGCTCGTTCTTTTTAGACAGATGATTGTCACCTCAAATCGTGCACTTGATACATTAAAGAAGCTTCATCGCTTAGAAAATGAACTTCATCAAATGCCGGAACACTTTCGAATCGTGTTGAAAAGTGAATTAGACATCTTGCTTTATATTCATGAGGAATCCCTGCTAAGATTTATCGGGAAAATTAAACCTCAGTCTTCAACAGAGTTTTTAAGTGAAAATAAATTTAATAAACAGCTGCTTATCGACACATTTATGGAATATTATGAACAAGATGATCAAACATGCTTTTACAGCTTATTGCCGCTATTATCAGCTATTATTGACTATAGCGATCATCTTGAACATTTAAATACGTTAATTGATAGCTTCAAAAGCTTCCACAAAGACGACAATGAAATTAAGATTAATGAGGAATAAGGCCAGCAGAATGCTAGCCTTATTTTTTGTTTATGTGGGGAACTGCCTCCAGCTCAATCCAATTGCTGAATTTGGAACAACTTGTAATAATGGCTCTTTTTCTCCATTAGTTCTTGATGTGTTCCTTTTTCAACTACCTTCCCATCCTCAATTAAGACGATTTTATCAGAATGAGTAATGGTTGAAAGGCGATGGGCCACAATAAAGGTTGTTCGATCTTTAGCAAGTTTTTCAAGGGCTTCCTGTATTAAATGCTCGCTCTCTAAATCTAAGGCTGATGTCGCCTCATCTAAAACAAGAATAGGTGGATTTTTCAAAAAGACTCTGGCAATTGAAACCCTTTGCTTTTGTCCGCCTGAAAGCTTAACTCCGCGCTCCCCAACTTTTGTATCATAGCCATTCGGCAATTTTAAAATAAAATCATGTGCGTTCGCTGCCTTTGCAGCCGCGACGATTTCTTCTTCTGATGCATCTGGCTTCCCAATTAGAATGTTTTCTCGGACGGTATTACTAAATAAGAATGTATCCTGAAGCACCATACCAATTTGTTCGCGCAGGCTTTGTGTTTGATAATCTCGAATATCAATATGATCCAGCAGGATCCTTCCGGCTGTCACATCATAAAATCGTGGTAATAAGCTGACAAGTGTTGATTTCCCCCCGCCACTCATACCAACAAGTGCAACAGTTTCACCGCTTTTAATTTGCAGAGAAAGATCCTCAATGATAAGATCTTCGTTTTCTTGGTAGCGAAAAGAAATGTTTTGAAACTCAACGTCTCCTTTTACCTTACTTGCCAACTTTGCATTCGGTTTATCAACAACTTCATAAGGAACGTCAATAAATTCAAATACTCGGTCCATCGATGCAAAGGCCTGTGTTAAGGTTGTTGACGAATTAATTAATCTTCTTAACGGTCCGTAAAGCTGTTCAATATACGCAATAAACGCAACCATTGTTCCAATTGATAGCTGTCCATGTATGACTTGATACCCTGCATAACTGATCACAACAAGCGGGGCGATATCTGTTAAGGTATTCACCACCGCAAATGTTCTCGCATTCCAACTCGTATGGTCAAGTGCTTTATTTAAAAAATGAGAATTTTCCTTTGCAAATTGATTCTGCTCAAATTCTTCAGTTGCAAAACTTCTTATAACAGGCATTCCTTGGACACGCTCATGCAAATGTCCTTGTACTTCTGCAAGTGCTTGGGAACGGACTCTTGTTAAATGACGCAGCTTTCCATAAAAATACTTAACCGATAATCCATAGAACGGAAAAAGGACAATCGAAACGAGTGTCAACTTAATATCCATCGTCATCATAATCCCAATTGCAATAATGATTGTGACCACATCAAGCCACACATTCATTAATCCTGTAATAACGAAATTCTTTGTTTGCTCAACATCATTAATAACACGTGAGATAATTTCTCCAGCTCTCGTATTGGCATAATAACGAAGGCTTAATTTTTGCAAATGTGTAAAAAGCTGGTCACGAATATCATATAAAATCTTACTTCCTACCCATTGTGCAAAATATTGCCGATAATATTCAATCGGCGGGCGTACAACTACAAATAAAACAAACATGATACCCATAATCGTCAGCAAGGTGCGGGATTTCTCGTCAGCTGAACCTGCACCGCCAATGATATCATCGACAACATATTTAATAAGTAATGGCAAAAGAAGTGGTATTGAGAATTTTATGATTCCTATAATAATGGTTCCCACAATCTGAAGCCTATAAGGCTTAACAAAAGCCATATAACGTCTAACAGACCCCAATCATATCCCCCGTTTCTTTAACGCAAGCGCCTTTGACATAAGACTAGCTGACTTTTCTTACGAATGAGTTTACTTATGCTTGTGGCAGTCTTAATTGTGCATTCTCTTCGTTTCGGTGCATTGAACCCTGTTTTTCGTGCATTTAACTTCGTTTACAATGAACAGGATACTGAATGCGATGCTTAATCCATTTGACACAGTACTATCTCATTGTCAAAATTTACATTTTCCGGGTATCATAACTCCTCTTGGTGACCGAATTCCGAATAAATACAATTTGGTGTATTGAAAACTGTTTTTCGCGCTTCATTCTTATTTTCGGTGCATATAAAACTAATTTTTTCGCATTACCTCTTGTTTTCGGTACTTTTATTTTACTATGTAAAAAAGGCTGACTCCATTATCTCGCCTTCAACATTACCTTCAGTTGAAGTACTCCTGAGCCACCCTTACTGCCACTATCATTTTACATATGTTAAGTATTGTTCATACCATTGATCGATAAATTCAGGTGCAAATGGACCCTTTTTTTGCCGAATCCAACGAAGCAATGTTTCTAGATTCTTTTTTAAAATAAGATCGATTACTTCCGGATAGTTCATTTGCTTACTGTGCTGTTCGTATTCATCTTCATCCAATATCGTATAAGTCATATCAGGAAATACCTTCACATCAAGATCATAGTCAATATATTTCAGAGCTTCATCGTCAAAAACAAATGGTGAACTAATATTACAATAATAATAAACACCATCTTCTCTTAGCATACCGATAATATTAAACCAATGTCTTGCATGAAAATAACAGATGGCCGGCTCTCTTGTTATCCATGTTCTTCCGTCAGATTCAGTCACGACAGTACGATCATTGCCACCAATTATGCAATGTTGTGAACCTTTTAGAACGGTAGATTCCTCCCAGATTCTGTGAATGAACCCATTATGCTTATAGCTATGTATTTGGATTTTGTCTCCTTCCCTGGGAATACCCATTGTTCTCTCCTTCTTTCACAAGTTGGCTTCGTGAACTCTTTTGTCTCACAAACGTCATCTCGAAATATATTTTGTTCTCATTATACCTTTTGTGTATAAAAAAAGAAAATAAAAGAGTCATTTCAATAAGAAATGACCCCCCCTTTTTGCCATTCATGATACAGTTTCAAAACGTTGGTTTTCATATGTTCGAATAACCTCTTCTGTTTGTTGCTCGAATACTTCTTGTATCCTGTTTAACTCTATTTTCATCTGCTCAATTTCCTCCTGAACAGAAAGTACCTTTGCTTCATCCTGTAGGGCAATTAATTGTTTTTTAATATCCAGACATCTTTCAATTTCTGATTGCAAATATAATAACTTATCCATTGTTTTTAGCTGTTCACCTACAAGCTGTTCAAAATTCATCTGTTCCTCTCCTTTCTGTTAAAGAGAAATATAAATTCTATTAATGTTAAATTCTCCGTAATAGCTAACTTTCCTTTGACTACTTATGTAGAGGAAACGGAAGTTTTGTCGTATGCTAATTTTTATGAATAAGCAGGGTTTGTCTCTTGGTATTATATGGGTAGTATTTCACTTCTTTTTCCTTTTTAAACCTTAAAAGCATTTCGTTCCAAAAAAAGACACCTCTCCCGTTTTGGAGAAGTGTCTTTAAAGTAGCTAATTAAGAATTTTGGTTCTTTTTAGCTTCAGCTTGTTGGTTTTGTTGTCTTACTTCTTGAGCATTTGTTTCACTAGCGAATTCAGTGCCAAATTGACCAGCACCTGCAGCACCTGCTGCTCCTGCACCAGCTTGTGCTGATTGAGCGTTTTGTTGTCTTACTTGTTGGATGTTAGTACCTGCTGATGATTTTCCTGGTTGAAAGTTGTTGTTTGCCATTTTATATCACCTCCACGAAATATAGATTGTCCAGGAGGTGAATTTTCTATCCCAAAAATTTATAAAAGTTTTTAAAAATTACACGAGCAACGAGCGACCCCCGTCAACAATAAGGGTTTGTCCTCTAACCATCGATGCTTTTTCAGAAACAAAGAACTCAATGGCATTGACCATGTCTTCAATTTCAACCATTCTTCCTGCTGGTGTATTTTTTCTTGCATCTTCCAATAGTTCATCACGATTAGGAAAATGCTTAAGTGCATCTGTATCAACAGCTCCACCTGATACTGCATTAACAATAATGTTTTTCGGTGACAATTCAACAGCTAAATATCTAGTTAACGCTTCAAGCGCTGCCTTCGAAACTCCAACAGTTGTGTAATTTTCAAGATAACGGATTGATCCAAGTGAACTTGTACTTACGATAAAGCCTCCACCGTTTCTTTCCATAAGCTTTGCAGCTTCTTGTGCACAAAAAAGAAGGGCTTTGCTGTTAATATTCATCGTCCAGTCCCAATGACTTTCTTCAAGCTCCATTGCCGGTTTTTGGACACCTGATGCAGCATTACTAACTAAAACATCAAGTCTTCCAAACTGTTCATCAATTTGTGCAAAAAGCTCTTTAATTTTTTCCGGCTTCCCTACATTTGCTTTAATCGCCACAGCCTTAACACCAAGCTTCTCAATCTCTTCAACTACCTCTAATGCAGCCGATTTACTGCGCGCATAATTGACTACGATATCATAGCCTTTCTCAGCTAAACGAATCGCTGCGGCCTTTCCAATTCCACGACTACTTCCTGTAATGAGTGCTACCTTATTTTGTTGGCTCATTTTGTCATCTCCTTATATGTAAACAATCGAATAGATGAATATATTGTATCAGATACTATAGTGAAACTTCTATTAGGGGACGATTTCCCCCCTAATAGTTAGTTGAACTTAATCGGACATTTACGGGCAGTTAGCGGAAACAGAATTACTTTCCCCACATATCTTTTTACTGCCCGTTAATGTGGGGAATAGTGAAACTTCTATTAGGGGACGATTTCCCCCCTAATAATCGGACATTTACGGGCAGTTAGCGGAAACAGAATTACTTTCCCCACATATCTTTTTACTGCCCGTTAATGTGGGGAATAGTGAAACTTCTATTAGGGGGTGATTTTCCCCCTAATAGTTAGTTGAACTTAATCAGACATTTACGGGCAGTTAGCGGAAAAAGCATTATTTTCCACACATATCTTTTTTACTGCCCGTTAATGTGGGGAATAGTGAAACTTTTATTAGGGATTTTCCTCTAATAGTTCGTTTGAACTTATGGATTTAGTAAAGCTCCTATGAATAAAAAGTTTTCTCTCATAACACGTTAAATATTGGCCCATTTAGTTAGGAGGATCATTCATGTATGTTGGTCGTGATATGACAGAGTTGTCTATGATTTCAAAGAAAGAGTGGGAAGATTCTGAGCTTGCTTTTTTCCATCATTCTCTTCAACAGGTTGTCCCTTATTTAAACGTTGAAGGGCAAACCATTCATAGAGAAATTGTAGAAGAAATCACTTCACGCGGCGGAATAAGCCGAAATGAAGCCGATTATACACATGGTTCAAAAATGCAATATGATTAAGTTCCAATCTGCCCTCTATACATTGAGGGCAGACCCTTTAAATATTTGATATATTTTCTGATGTGATACTGGAAATGCATATTTGTTTAATTCCTCTTCTGTTAAAGAAACGAGCATTTGATTTGGAGTATTTTTTAACTCTCCAAAATAAATAGAGATGTTCCAAATTAAATGTGAAAAAATATGTTCTACTGTCCCGGCTAATTCAGACAACTCAACCTTTGCATGATATTCTGATTGCAAATAATCTGAAAGTTGTTCCCGATATGGTTTTCCTACTTCAGCATTTACTTCAACATTTGGATGTTCCCAAAGATTGGCGAGCAATCCTGTTGATGGCCGTTTATGAATATAGACATTCCCATTTGCATCATATAAAACAGCGGCTGTTATTTGTAACGGTTTCGGTTTCTTTTTCTTACTTTTTATCGGCAGTTCAGTCTGAACTCCTTCTTCAAAAGCAGAACAATGCTCTCGTACCGGACATAATAAGCACGATGGCGAAGTTGGCGTACAAATTAATGCCCCAAGCTCCATTAGCGCTTGATTAAAGGAAGATGGATCATCTTTCGAAATGAGTTCATATGTTATATCTTCAAAAATCTTCCTTGTTTTTGGTTTAGCAATATCTTCCCATATTGATAAGATTCTTGATAGAACCCTCATGACATTTCCATCAACGGCAGGCTCGGGAATATTGTAGGCAATACTTAAAATGGCCCCCTTTGTATATGGTCCAACCCCTTTTAATTTTGAAATTTCTTCTGGAGATTTCGGTACTACTCCCCCATAGCTTTCTTTTACTTCTTTTACAGCCGCTTGAAGATTTCGTACCCGTGAATAGTATCCAAGTCCTTCCCATGCTTTTAGTACTTCTTCCTCATTTGCATCAGCTAATGCATCGATTGTCGGAAATTTGTTTATAAATGAAGTAAAATAGGGAATAACCGTATCTACACGAGTTTGCTGAAGCATAATTTCTGACACCCAAACTTTGTAAGGATCCTGATCTTTACGCCATGGCAGATCTCTTTTTTCAGCTAAATACCAGTGGATCAAATCTTGTTGAAATGCCTGTATTGGAAAGCTTTTAAGCTTATTTTTTTCTTCGTAAACCATGTTGTTTTTTCCTCCGGTAGTTAATTTCCATGATAATTGGGAAAATAGAGAATAAGGATATAGAGTTCAAGTTGCTTTTATTAGGATAGTACATGACTCACGATTAATAAAGCAGAGAAACTAAAAATGTTACATTTAAACGAATGCTCACATATAAATACAATTGAATTTTATTTCATTCGAGTAAATACAAGGAGGTACATTTCTTGGATACTGGAACACATGTCGTGATGGGTATTGCATTAGGTGGATTATCAACATTAGATCCAGCTGTAGGATTAGATAATCCAACAGCACATGCCGTGATGCTTGGTGCACTCATTGGATCGCAGGCACCTGATCTTGATACCATTTTAAAACTTAGAAATAATGCGAAATATATTCGAAATCATCGAGGAATCACCCATTCCATCCCAGCGATCTTTTTATGGTCAATTTTAATAACAGGTATGATTACCATTTTTCTACCTGAAAGTAATTTGCTCCATTTATATTTATGGACATTACTTGCTATTGTCCTCCATGTTTTTGTTGATATCTTCAATGCATATGGTACCCAAGCTTTAAGACCATTTACAAAAAAATGGATTGCGCTGGGCATTATTAATACATTTGATCCATTTATTTTTATCGCACATCTCGTTGGTATTTCCATTTGGTTGATAGGTGGTCACCCTGGTTATACTTTTTTAGGTGTATATCTCGTGCTAATTGGCTACTACGTGGTTCGAATCATGATGAAAAGGAATATCGTTCATAAGCTGCATAAGCTACTGCCTCACATTGAACAAGTAATCATTTCACCAACAATGAGATTTCGCAAATGGCATATTGCGATCATGACAAAGACAAGTTTTCATGTAGCAAGATCAGAAAATGGGGAAATCATCCTTTTAGATGAATTTGAACGTATACCTGTTCCCCAAACAGACATTATACGAGCAGCAGAAAAGGATGACAACATTTCCGCTTTTCTTTCCTTTTCACCTGTCTATCGCTGGGAAGTCGATGAGTATACAGATCATTATGAAGTTCGCTTTATTGACTTACGTTACCGCAGCAAAGGTTACTATCCTTTTGTCGCAATCGTACAGCTTGATCAGGATTTAAACATTGTAAGCTCATACACTGGCTGGATCTTTAGTGAAGAAAAACTTCGTAAAAAGCTTGAATTAATACCAGAGTAAATGTAAAGGCTGATCCTTAAGGAATCAGCCTTTTTTCGAAACATGATTAATGAATACATCCAGCATTGTCATGTCGGGCGTGTATAAAGCCAATTTAAACAAACGTTTATTTAATGCTTTACACCATCATCACTATTTAATAAATGACTATATTTTGGATTTGTAGCAATAAATTCGTGAAGCTTATCACCGTAATGTGTGATCAACTGTCTTACGACTTGTTCTGTTACTTCTTTCCCACGATATTCTTTGCCTGTTTTTGCATGAGTGGATTCAAAATCTTCCCAAAGTAATTCAATCCATGTTCTTGCTTGAGTATAAGACATGCTTTTGTTTTTACTTAATAATTCATTCGTTAATCGTTCAAAGTAGATTTCCATTATTCTCACCTCTAGGAAGGATTCGCTATTAATATTTTACCTTAAAGCAACCATACTATAAGTACGCTTCTTTTTAAGAAGCTAATGATGATTTGGAGGGATTGTGTTGCGCAATAAAGCTAAAGGATTTCCCAATCTGAACAACAACAAGTTGGAAGGCGAACCAAGAGCTAAAGCAGAATATGCTTCTAAACGAGCAGATGGTACCACTAATACTCATCCGCAGGAACGGATGAGAGCGTCTGGTAACCGTGAAAATCCTTACTCTTAATACGCTTCTACAAACTTGCGGAGGTGCTTTCGAATGGGTTCAAATCAGAAAAAAAGTTTTTATGATAATCTCTATTCTAATCCATTTAATCAGCCTTGGGCTAATCCGAAGCATGCGCAGTCTCAAGTTAATGGGCAAACACAACTAACTCAGCATAACATCATTCTAAAAAGACAAACTAGAAAGCAAGCGTAATTTTTAAAAGAGACTGTCCCTATTTAGGGCAGTCTGCTTATTTTACTTTTCCTTCATTAACATTGCAATTGGTAAGGCTTCTTCCACATTTGGGCTTGATAAACGATAGCCCCATGCAAAGATCCCGTTCATATAATTAATTTTAAATGATTCGCCTGGTGCTCCTTCGATCTCATATACTTCTTCTGGTTTATAGTGATTTGGATTCAGCGTATATGATTTAGCCATTGTAATTTTTCGTTCTAATACAGCAAATTCATTAACAATACCAAGCTGTTCCGCTTTACGTGCCTTCTCTTTAAGAGTAGCAATTTCATTCGTTAATTCAAATTCTGACATTTCACTATAACGTTTTTGATTCACTTTCATTATCCCCCTGCTATCCTTTAATGTTCGTCTAAATATCGTTCAATTAATTCGATCTCAAACCCTTTTCTGTATAAAAACTGCTTCATTTTCATTTTATATTGATAAGGTTCTTCATTCTGATATTTCTTTTTTGCCTTTTCAGCATGTTTTTGCAGGGCCATCCATTCTTCAGATTCATCCTGTTCAACGGACACTTCTTCTAAGGCAATAGAAATCACCGAATAAGAAAAACCTTTCCTCATTAAATGCTGCTCGATCTTTTGCTTTAGCTGTACTGTTGAAAGATTGTTGTTTTTTTTCAGTACTTTTTCAGCATGATTGATTGCTTCTTCTATTTGAGCCTCTTGATCATATTGGACTAAGGCTTGTTCGATCATTGCTTGTTCAATGCCTTTGCCGGCAAGCTCCCGTTTAATTACACTTGGCCCTTTTCCATTTGTTTGCCAATGTGTTTTCACAAAAGCTTTTGCAAACTCTAGATCATCCACATATTTATATTCTTTCAGCTTTAAAATGACTTCGTGAATAATCGCGTCATTGTATTCTTTTTTACGTAAATGGTCTTCCACTTCCTTAATGGAGCGCATGCGATAGCTCAAATATTCTATAGCTTTATTATACGCCTTCTTTACCGCATCCCCATATTGAATATCAAGAATCTCGAATTCATCAAGCTCTTTACCTTTTTTAAGCTGAAATCGTATGAGAACGTCCTGATCAACACTAAAAGCAAATTTTTCTCCCTTACCATCATCTATAAAAATATTATATCGATCATCAGTGTGTTTTTGAGAAGTAATTTTTGTAATAATCGCCATTTTTTCACCTGCTTCTATATATGAAGTTAGTCCGATCATAACATTAAAAGTGCTGCAGTTGAATTAGGAAGTGCGGCGGAGGATGTATATCGGCGAAATTCTGAATATATCAGCGATTTTATAATTATATCAGCGAAATTCCGAAGATATCAGCGATTTTTTTGAATATATCAGCGAAGTTCAAAATATATCAGCGTTCGCTGATATATCAAGTCGATCTTCCCTTTTCTAACAGACTATTCAGCACTCCTATACTCAATTTATACTTCCTTCCTTTGTTCATTCCTACAGTCTCTAAACCGATTGTCTGAAATAATCTTTTAACCACATCATGTGAAAGAACATGTAAATACTCCCTTGCCTCTTTGTTGCTTATTGTAGAATGAATCAAAAGAGAATAATCTTTTAAAGCAAGAAGGTGCGCATTCTCTGATTTCACCTCACATTTCATGCACAGCCATTTTCCATGAATTCGATTCATTGGGAACTTTAAACAAGATGGACACTGTACACCTTTTACAAGATCTAATGATGGTTGAATTTGATACTTTTTCAAAGGATTAGGAGTGAGAGGAACATGATCTTCAAGTAGAGCACCTATGATCATATCTAGCTCGTCTATCTTTTCATTAGAATATTTCTTCTCTAGCTCGAATATTTTATTTGGAATCATATAGGCTGGAATCACTTGCTTGGGGAATGTATGTTGGTTTGCAGTTTTAATGATGGAGCGTTCATTTGCGATGACAACTAAGGTTTCAATCGGGATCGAGGGGCAATCGTTATTATCAAGCCAATTTTTAAGCTGCATTCGATGACGTAACACTTGATTAACAGGATGGGGAAATGCCTCTTCCTTCTCTTCTGTTGTACGGACTAACTGATGGGAATCTGAATCAAAAGTGAGTGTACCCGCAATATTTTTCACTTCAATAATAAGAAAAAACTTCTTCGAAACAATCAATGTGTCCATTTGAAAAAAATGACAACCATCAAAAAGTCTTACATCATGCAAAATAAAGTATTGGTCTTCGCGAAGAAAGCTTAAAGGATAATTTATCGCTAACTCTCCCTTATATCCGCTTAACTTCTTATTATAATCCTCTAAAACATGCCTACGTTTCTGTTGATCATGATGCAAACGTCTAATCAGTGCCTCTAGATGTTCCAGCAAAATAGGTTTTTCGCGTTCTTTTACAATCATAGCATCACTCCCACATTTGTACTCCTTTTCTACTTCGTCTTCAAGATTGTAATCTCCTCCTTTCAATTGCAATTTCAGCGATATTTCCGATATATCAGCGAAAATCTGAATATATCAGCGATTTTCAAGATATATCAGCGGAATTTTAAATATATCAGCGATATTCGATATACAAGTAATAGCAAGCTAATTATAAAGTCTCACGCTCCTTGAAATTTATGAGATTTTACCTATTTATACAATCCATTTCCATTTGATACCATAATAACTAGACCAAACAAATAATAAGGGGCTGAAAACATTGTCCTATTTATCATATTTGCAATCACAACTAAGTGAAAAAAAGGAACAGTTAATTCGATTACAAAATTGCGTCTCAAAGTTAGACGGTTTGCAATCGGAATTTATTCAACATCAAAAGTTCATTAAAGACCCAGAACTTACCTCAACTACGTGGCAAGGAACATTAGCCACTAAATTTGAAGAGATTCGAGAAGACCTTTCTTTTTCCTACAAAGATATTTCACAAACACAATTGAACAACGCATTAACGACGATTGAAAATAAAATCGAAGCAATTCATGCCGAAATTCAGTCCTTACAAAGTAGTATTGCAGCTGAAAAAGCGCGAATTGAAATGGAAAGAAGAAGAGAAAGGGCTGAACAACGATGAGCCAGGAAATGAAAATTCGTTATGGAGATGTTGAAGATGCGGTCTCTAAAATGGAAGCTGCAGCAGATGCTTTTGAAACTACTTTAGCGAAAGATGTGGCAAGCGGGAATGAATTAGATGTTGTTACAAAATTAAATGAAATAAATAACCTGTTAGAAGAGATTGGTCAGACATATAAAAATGTATTAAAAGACAATAATCAGTCTGTGCTTAAAACCATACAAAACTTAAAAGAGGTTGATCAAGACATCTCCTCCTCTATTAAGTCACGTTAGGACGATTTAACAGCGATATTTGATATATAAGCGAAAATCGAAAATATAGTAGCGAAATGAAAGTATACCAACAAACACCCAAAAACGGCTTCCAACCAGGAAGCCGCCTTACCTATTATTTATCTGTTAAAATCCACATCTACTTTTGTATTATTAGCAAATTGAACTTTAAGATCCGCTTTTGTAATATCTGTTACTTCTACACCTAGTACATCCGATACTTGGTCT
This sequence comes from Metabacillus sediminilitoris, assembly GCF_009720625.1. Classification (NCBI taxonomy): domain Bacteria; kingdom Bacillati; phylum Bacillota; class Bacilli; order Caryophanales; family Bacillaceae; genus Metabacillus; species Metabacillus sediminilitoris. Next base: position 541,336 of record NZ_CP046266.1, on the reverse strand, counting down.
AAATATCCATTCCAAGTTGTATCATTTGCTGGGATAAGACCATCTTTTATACGATGAATTTCTTCAAGTGCAGCAGTACCTTTAAATGTTTTTAAGCCCTCTTCAGTCTTTTCCTTCACTAATGCTTGGATACCATTTTTGTTTAATAAAAAGCGAATGTGATAAAAGCTTCCATCTTTCGCTTCAAGTTTAGCGTCTAGCTTTTGAAGCTCATAAGGATTGATTACTTGTGTTTTTTCCCCTTGTTTGTAGGAGAATGATACACTTGCATGATTTGTTAGTGTGATATCTGCATCCGCTTTTTCTACTTCTGAAGGTTCAACACCTAAAGCAGCTGAAAGGCGATTAATCACTTCTTCCTTGCTTAGGTTTTTTGATAAATCAAGGTCTTTTACAAATTCAACGACTTTGTCGCTTGCTTCCTGACCTGTTACCTCTATCTCCTCTTTACCTGTTTCCTTCTTAATTTTCACATGAACGATTCCATCATTGTCATCGTAAGTAACTTTGTACTTTTCATCTTGAAGGACAACTGTTGCTTGAAATGTGTCAATTTGCTTCCAAAGATTATTTACATCAACATTTTGTACAATTGGCGCAGGTTGTTTGATTTCCTCTGCAGAAACTTGTCCAGTTACACTAACAGCTAAAGCAGTTACTAAAAGAGCAGATGTTACTTTTTTCATTATTTACACCCTTTCGAAATTAAGATTTTTTGACTGTATTAATGCTAAATTTTTATGATTAAAAAGATGCAACAAGTGATGTTTTGCTCTCTTTTTTACCATCCGGAATAACAGGTTCCCTGCCGATTGAGATATATTCAACATGGTATTTTTTTGCAGCTTCTACTGTATAACAGTTACGACCATCAAAGATAATCGGTTGATCCATAAAGAGACTTGATAGGATTAATGCTTTTTCAACAATCTCCTTCCAATCTGTTAAAAGGAAGACGATATCTGACTGTTTAATCGCATCTTCAATATAGTTAACATATGTAACAGATTCTGGGAGGACTTTCTTGGCATTTTCAATGGCAATTGGATCATATCCAATCACTTCAGCACCTTCATCTATTAAATTTCTAGCAACACTAATTGAAGCTGCCTCGCGCATATCATCCGTATCCGGTTTAAATGCAAGACCAAGCAGGGAAATTCGTTTTCCTTTAAGTGACCCGAAGCGTTCTTTGGCTTTTTCCACGAGGTTAATCTTTTGTTTTTCATTAATATCGATAACAGATTTAATGAGATGGAAATCATGATCAACTTCTTCGGAAATTTTAAGTAATGCCTTTGTATCTTTCGGGAAGCAAGAACCGCCAAAACCAATGCCGGCATTAAGGAATTTCGAACCGATCCGTTCATCTTGACCAATTCCTTTCGCAACTTCACTAATATCCGCACCAACTTTTTCAGATAGATTAGCAATTTCATTGATGAAAGAAATTTTCGTTGCTAAAAATGCATTTGCTGCGTATTTAATCATCTCTGCGCTACTAATACTTGTTTTTATAATCGGAAGACCAAAAGGTATATTCACTTCTTCTATTAAGTTAGCAGCCTCTGGATTATCTGCTCCGATGACAATCCGATCTCCATTGAAAGAATCATAAACAGCTGACCCTTCTCGTAAGAATTCAGGATTTGAGACGACTTCGACACTGTGATTTCCTTGTAGATTTAATAAAACTAATTCTTTCACTTTATAGTTCGTACCTAGTGGAACTGTGCTTTTTGTCACAACAACAACATCGCGGGTAATGTTTTGGCCAATATCTCGAGCAGCTTGGAAAATATAAGAAAGGTCTGCTGCGCCATCTTCTCCTTGTGGAGTACCTACAGCTATATAAACAACTTCAGCATCCTTCAATCCGATAATATGATTTGAAGTAAATTGAAGATTTCCAATCTCAATGTTTTTTACCATCAATTCCTCTAAACCCGGTTCATAAATGGGTGAAATCCCTTTTGCAAGAAGTTCGATCTTTTCGGGGTTAATATCAATACAAGTGACGTTGTGACCTATTTCAGACAAAGCTACACCTGTCACCAATCCTACATAGCCTGTTCCGATAATCGCAATTTTCATTAAAAACTCCTCCTTTGATAGAATTTCTAAAATGAACTTATTTACGATGCTGACATACTAATTAACCGTTGTTTGTTGCCATCAACGGAGTCTAATCGTTTTTCTTTTAATAAACCGGGTATCTTTAAGAAGGAATAGGATCATTTGCCATTACTACATCTCGTAAGTATGTTTTCACATCCGCACTTAAATCAGGTCTTTCTAATGCAAAATCAATTGTTGCTTTGACGAATCCAAATTTATCTCCGACATCATAGCGCTTTCCAGAAAAATTGTACGCTAATACAGTTTCTTTTTCGTTTAATTTTTCAATAGCATCAGTTAATTGAATTTCATTGCCTGCCCCTGGTGATAAAGTTGCTAAAATATCAAAAATATCCGGTGTAAGGATATAGCGTCCCATAATAGCATAATTTGAAGGCGCCTCATCAATAGCTGGCTTTTCTACAACTGAAGAAAGAGATAGTACACCTTCTTCTAACGATTTATTTGAAAGAGGATTTATAATTCCATACTTGGACACTTCATTACGATCTACATCCTGAACTCCTAGAACAGAGGTTTGATATTTGTCAAAAACGTCAATTAATTGCTTAAGACAAGGAGTTTCTGCTTTCACGATGTCGTCTCCTAGCAGCACCGCAAAAGGTTCGTTTCCGATAAAACTACTCGCACAATGAATGGCATGGCCTAATCCAAGAGGCTCCTTTTGACGAATATAATGGATGTTTGCAAGATTTGAAATTGCCTGGATTTCTGCTAATCTGTCATACTTTTCTTTTTTTAATAGAGTTTCTTCTAACTCATATGATTTATCAAAGTGATCCTCTATCGCTCGCTTTCCGCGACCGCTTATGATAAGGATATCTTCAATACCAGATCGAATTGCTTCTTCGACAATATATTGAATAGTGGGTTTGTCTACAATTGGCAGCATTTCCTTTGGCTGTGCCTTTGTGGCAGGAAGAAATCGAGTTCCCAAACCGGCAGCAGGAATAATTGCTTTACGAATTTTCAAATAAAACATCTCCCATCTTATTAGATAATAGATTGTCTATAGTTATAGCGAGACTTCCATAAAGCAGGGTTTTCTCCATCACCTGAAGATGGTAGTCCGAATTATCAAGCAGTTCCCCCCACCTTTGTTTCATTATTCTTGCTAAAAGGCGGGGATTTACTGTACGTTCATACCGATAAACGATTAACCTCTCGTTCCCCAAGAAGTTGAACGAAGTGTAAGTAACGCCCAAAAACGAAGAGGGCATAACAAGATTAAGAATAACAATCCATATAGCGGGGCCATTAAGAATGTCAGTGGCCTTTTATACGCATAAAATACGTTTCTGGCATAAGCCGAAATGATGACATAAGCTAAATAATAAATACCGATAACCCAGGCCATTGTAGTAGAAGCAATGTAAAAAGCCATAACCAATGAAACACCGAAAGCGATCCAAAGGAACATTTCGAGCAAGACCCAAATAAATACGTTAGGTTTTTTCAAACCGATTTTTAAGGCAATTAAACTTTCTCTAAAAAATGATTTATTCCAACGTGATTGTTGCTTAAGTAATGTTTTTAAACTAGTTGGTGCATCTGTAATACAACGGGCTGTAGATTGATATAATGTTTTTCCTTCTCGGATTGCATAGTTTGTTAAACAGCGATCATCACCTAATTGCACTTGTTGGCCAAGAAAAGTCTGAGTACCGTAATGATCAAGGTTTTTCATTACCACTTCTCTGCGGTAAGCACTTAAAGGACCGCTGCATACTAGTACATTATTTGTAACTGAGTGAGCAGCACGCTCTACACGAAACGCATTATCATAGCGCATATCAATTAAGCGAGTAAGAATATTATCTGTACGATTTCTAATGTTTACATGACCGGTTGTAGCAGTAACTTCCGGGTTATTCATTGGTTTTAATAATTCTCTAATCGCATCTGAGAATACTGTACAATCAGAGTCAACTGTGACAAACACATCACCAGTTGCACGTTCAAATGCCCAGATTTGAGCATGACGTTTCCCTTTATTTTTAGGAAGTCGGTGAACGATCAAGTTTGGCATTTTATATGGAGGTATTAGTGCTGGTGGTTCTCCTGATCCACCCATAAGGTTTTCCTTCAGTTTTAATACTGCTTCATATGCTGATATATCTTTGCTGCCATCATCTACTAAAAAGATCTCATGAATGGGATAATCCTGCTTTAAAATACTTTCGATTGTTCCTAGTACAGCTTCAGGGGCTTCATTGTAAGACGGAATGACAACCGATACCTTTAAATCCGGCGGGTCCATTGTTACTTCCGAATACTTAAATGAAAGAAGCATTTTTCCTAGTAAGTAGGCGATCATAACTGAACCATATAATCCGATAGTTAAATTCAATTTGTCAGATGCGGTCCAGTTAACAAAGAAAAGTCCAGCGACAGTAAAGAAAAATAATGTAATAACAAACGTTTTTTCTCTGTTCGACAACTTCTTCTGTGTACTAATATCTTCGTTGGCCGAAATAGGTACTTGAAGTTCTTGTTCTAATTTTGCCATTCTAGCACTCCTCTCAAAATTTATTTCAAGATCTTGTTTTTCAACATCATAAGCTTAATGAAACTTAGTTCTTTTTATCAATGTGTCGTTTTTCCTGTGACTAAATTCATTGCTTTTTAGCCCATCAATTGAAATCACTTGTCGTCTCAACAATGAAAGCGTTCTTATTGATTCGTTATAAATTATGTAAAATTTGTAACATTTTCTTGGTTTTTGCGAATAAGAAACGATTATCAGGGCAAATACCCCTTTATTTATAGAAGTTTCCAACTCTTGTAAAGAAAGTAACAAAAACTTCACATAAAAAACTCGAAAAATAGCAATTAAGTGACTTTTATTGAAAATAAAAAAAATTATCTAAAATTACCAGTAAAAATAAGAAATGCTATCTAGTAAAAAACACAAAAACCATCATTTTTTTACAAATTTAGATACTTTTATAGGGATTATTTCATATGAATTTTTTTTAAACACAATCTTATGGTAAAAAATGTAAATGTTTTAACGATAATCCTAATGATTTTCCGTTAATTTATGCCTATTAAACTCTTTCAGACGAATTTTGCTATGTTTGAAGATAGAGAAATCATGGTATTTAATGAGATTAGTAAAGTTTTACTTAATAGAAAAAATTGTTTTAAGAAAGGTGTTGGAGCATGATTGAGCTGGAACGTGTATCAAAGATTTTCTCTAGTGGAGATACCCCACACTATGCCTTAAATAACGTTTCGTTTAGGATTCAAAAACAAGAATTTATTGGAATAATCGGGAAATCGGGAAGTGGAAAATCAACTCTCCTTAATTTGATGAGTGGAATCGATTCCCCTACAAATGGATCTGTAAAAATTAACGGAACTGAAATCTCTAGCCTTTCCCATCGCGAAATGACGAAATGGAGATTAAAAAATATTGGGATTGTATTTCAAGACTTTCACCTAATTCCAACACTTACTTTATTGGAAAATATCATTCTTCCTATGGAATTTGCTTCTTCATTTCGAAAAAAGCAAAAACAAAAAAAAGCAATGAACTTACTTGAGTCTGTTGGTTTAAGTGGAAAAGGGAATCTCTTTCCTGACTATGCCTCTGGCGGAGAGAAACAACGTGCTGCAATTGCCAGAGCGTTAGCGAATGATCCACCGCTTATCTTAGCAGATGAACCGACAGGTAATTTAGATAGTGAAAATGCCCAACACATATTTAAACTGTTTGAGGAACTTGTGAAGAATGGAAAAACAATTGTCATGGTTACTCATGACCTGGACCTTTCAAAACAAGTCACACGAACATTAAGGGTAAAAGATGGAGAAGTAATAAACACCTTGTTTCAAGACAAGAAAGAGGGATTGGGGATGCAATGATACCTATCTATATGAAAAAAGCCGGTAAGGATTTGACCAAGCAGAAAACGAGAGCAATATTTATTCTTGTTTCTATTACAATTTGTCTTTCTACGATTGGAGCTCTGCTTAATACCAATTATCTATTTAATAAGGCGCTTCAACAAAATCTTGAAAACACTAACGCAGCTGAGCTCACTCTTTATACGTCACCATTTGAAGAGGATATCTCTTCTTTAGAAAAAGTGGATGGCATAAAAGAAGTGGAAGCAAAGCAGCAAATAAGAGCTAGGATTAAAATCAATGGTGAGTTTCGAAATTTTGAATTAATGGCTTATTCTGCTAATAAACCTTTTCAAATCAACAAAATTCGTACGGCAGGTCAATTAACTCCTTCAGGTCAAGGACTACTTCTTGAGAAGTCTACATTGGAGCAATTTAAGCAATCGATTGGTGATCATGTCATGATCTCACTTCCAGGTAAACAAACAAAAGAGCTTTCAATTGACGGTACAGTTGAAGATTTCTATCGAATCCCTACTAGGCTTAGCGGATTAGGTTATGGTTATTTAACAGAAGATGCATTAGAAAACTTAGGGCTGATCTCATCTAAAAATTTAATTCATGTCACCTTTGAATCGTCCAAATCAGAATCACAAGTAAACAAAATCATCCAGGAAGCAAAAGCTGATTTAAAAACGAAAAATATCACTGTTTCCCGAACAGAGCTATCAGAAGAATCATTGTTTATTCGCGAGACAGTTGTTAATGCCATCCTCCTTTTATTAGTCGTATTAGGAGTTGTCGCATTCTTACTTGGATTTTTACTTATTACCCATCTTTTTTATCGAATTGTATCAGAGCAGGTTATGGAGCTTAGTATACAGAAGGTTCTTGGCGCGACATCGTATCATATTTGGAAACAATACTCGGTTACGCTCATCTTGTTTGGATCAATTGTATTTTTAACATCTGTCCCTTTAAGTGGAGCCATATCATTTTATTTTTCCAAATTCACTGTTCAGGAATTAAATATAGGAAAAGTAGAATTTACATATTCACTAAAGGTTTTAATACTTACCTTGATTTTATCGTTTATTGTTCCAATGCTAGCAGCTTCCTATCCAATTCAGAAAGTGCTGAAAATACCTGTTATCAGAGGACTTAAAAATACTAGCAGGCCCTTTGTAAAGCAAAAAAAGAAACATTCAAAAAGATATTTTCATTTTCGCTTTCTTTCCATTCGAAATGCGATGATAAAAAAAGGGCAACTCTTGACGAACGTATTAATGTTATCCTTTGGCGGTGCGATCATTATTGCTTGTATTGCATTGAACAATTCCTTACTTCTGACTCTTAAAGATATGAATCAATTTTTGAACTATGACCGGGAATGGAGTATTCAAACCTCTTTGCCAAAGGAAGAACTTATACATTCCTTAGAAGAGATTAACGGAGTGGAACAGGCTGAGGCATGGACAATAAGAAATGCGATTATTTCACAGTCATCTTCAAAACATAATGTTCTATTAAACTCTGTACCAGCTCAAACAGATTTTATTCATCCTGAAATATTGGAAGGTCATTGGTTAGATAAACAAGTTCCAAATTCGATTGTTATTAGTTCTGATTTAAGTCAGAGTTTAGGAAATATAAAAACTGGAGACTCCTTAACGATCCAAATTGGCATTGAGGAAAAACAATGGAAGATAGCTGGCATCGTCAAAAGTCAATTAAAAGGACCTACTATTTATATGTCGCAAACTGACTATATTCAATGGCTTAATAATGAGCACATTAACCGTTTACTTATCAAACAAGATTCAAAATCAGATGTTCAAAATAAAGTGGAAAATTGGTTTAACGACAAAGATATTACTATTGAAGCCTCTGATAAGGTAGAAGATATAAATTCACGTCCTGAAGAAGTGATTAAACTGATCATTTATTCCCTTCTTTTTGTCGGCATTCTCATTTCAAGCGTTGGAGTGCTAAATATGACAACGGCAATGAGTATAAATGTTCTTGAAAGAAAGCAAGAAATTGGAATTATTCGCTCTCTTGGAGGTTCCAAGGGTAAGATTTATCAACTGTTCATTGGCGAAGGTATTTTTATTGCGGGAATGAGCTGGGTATTTTCCGTTATCATATCCTATCCACTTCATACTTATTTAAGTGAAAGGATCGGATCTATCCTATTAAATTCACCGCTTCATTCCGGGATGTCCTTAAATGGAAGCCTGCTTTGGTTAGGTTTTAGCATCTTAATCGGAATATTTGCAAGCTTTTTCCCTGCAAGAATAGCAGCAAGGCAGCCTCTTACTACATTACTGTAGGTATCTAATATAGAAATACAGTACATTTGTTTTATCGATAAAGTGAGACTTCCATCAGTGGGGGTTTTCTTCATCCCCCACTGATGGTTAGCGAGACTTATCACGCACAAAACGCCACATCGTGTGGCTTCGCCTGACTCGGACGTCAATCGCTCGTCGGATCTTTACGGGCAGTTATCTCCCACTTATCTTCTTTGCTTCTCTCGAATCTTGAAGTGGGAGTTTTACTGCCCGTTAAGGTGGGATAAATTAACAATAATGATGGTGGAGGATAAATATGAAAAAGATATTGTTATTACCTCTTTTTACAATGGAATCTGGTCATCACCGAAGTTCTAATGCACTAATGGAATCATTAAAAAAACATGACCCTTATATGCAATGTGAAAAGGTAGATTTTTTAAGCTATATGAATTCGGGGATCGAAAAATTTATATCTCACTTGTATTTAAATTGGATTAATAATATCCCCTCCGTATATAGTACTTTTTACAATCAATTTTTTAACAAGGAGTCAAAAATTCTTCAATCAACATATGAAGCAATCTTTTTAGAGAAAATGGAGCAGCTGATCGAGCAGAAACAGCCCGATTTAATTATTTGTACACATAGCTTCCCTTCTTTTCTCGTCAATAAACTTAAAGAATACGGTGTATGTAAAATTCCTGTTGTAAATGTATATACTGATTTTTTCATAAATGATTTATGGGGTAAAACGCATATTGATATGCACTTAGTTCCTTCCAAAGATACAAAGGAGCAATTGATAAAGGCCTCTATTCCTGAGGAAAACATTCTAATTACGGGAATTGTGACAAACGATAAATTTTTAAAACGAAAAAAGGAAAAGTCGGAAAAAGAGAAAGTTCATATTCTAGTTGCTGGAGGCAGCTTGGGGCTCGGAAAACAGCTATCTTCCCTCAAGGATTGTGTAGATAGCAAATTAGTTGAATATCGTGTCCTATGTGGTTCAAACAGCAAATTGTATGAGGAGATTGATTCTTTAAATAGCGATTCAATTAAACCTTTTTCTTATATTACAAGCCCTGAACAAATGAATCATTTATACAACTGGGCAGATGCCCTTATTACAAAACCTGGTGGTGTTACAATTAGCGAAGCCATTAAAAAGAAACTTCCTATTTTCATCCATTCTGTACTTCCAGGACAGGAAGAAGTAAATATGGACTACCTTGCTAAACGTGGACTAGTAAGAAAATTAAACAATAATATGTTAATAGAAGAACAAATATTGTCAGTGCTCAATAATCCTATTGCATTATTTGATATAAGAAAATCAATGCACCTTTTCCTTAGCGATATTGAGATAAATAGTTGTGAAGAGGTTGCTGAGTTTATTTTCAATAGAATGACAAAACGGACAATAAACAAGCGTGTTCAATATATTGATCATATCTTTTCCCGTCTTTACTACAGTCTTTAAGATTTTTTGCTTTTTGCGAAAATTTGATAATAGATGAAAACGCAACCTATAATTAATACAAAAATATGCATCCAAGTAAAAATAAAATGGAAAATTTCCATAAATGTCGCCATATAATTTCCTGCTTTCTTTTTGGTGTCTTTTACTAATAGTATTACGTAATTATTAAACGAAAAACGACTATGTTAAACATATTTTTAATAAGTGTAAATGAACTAAAATATTTATTCATCATTCTATGAGTCTTTCTCACTTACTATATCGGTCATTTCTTGTTCATTTTTACTAAGATGTAAAGAAATATTATCACTTAGGTACTATCAAGATTAAAATTACAGAAAATAAAATAGGTACCAAAAGGGTACCTATTTTATTTTCCTCGATATTTATATGCAAATTCAAATGAAATGATGAATCTTTTATCTCCTCTCACCTTGTATAAATTAGGCAAGCTGTTTTTTTTCCAGGTTCCCTTCTTCTGGCGGTGAAACATTCTTTACCTTTTTGATTTTGGGCACCGGGATCACAAAACTACTAAATGGGATCATTTGAACGACTCGAATAAAAATGACTGCAATGAGCATAACAGCTATAAACATAGCGGGTACGTAATTTACATGCCAATATTGTTCTGGTAAATGTCTTGCAAACAGATATAAGATCATAGGGTGAATCAAGTAGATACCCATTGAGTATTGTCCAATTAATGTTAAAGGCTTCTTTAAAACATTCCATTTAGAAAGCAACGGATACATTCCAATCACAGCAATACAAAGCAATGGTATATTGATCAAATTTGACGGTCTATTATTTGCAACATAACCATTTATCGTATACTCCACAACTGCACCAGCTGAAAGAATCAAAGCTAACACAAGCATTTTCCATGGACGCTTTGTGGCAAATTGGACAATTTCATCCCAAAAGTAAGCGAGAAAACCGCCAAAAGCAAAGTAAAAGATCCAGATAGGCATAAATGATTTACTAGCTAAAAATTCCCCTAGCGGTCCTTCTAAACCTGGATTAAAGCCATAAAGATTATAGCTTATTAACAACGAAACAAATGTCAGGATCAGCAAAAAGGTCTGGGTTCGAAAAATCTTTTGCAGAAAAGGAAAGATAAAATAGAATTGGATAACAATCACTACAAAATATAGGTGATAAAAAGAATTTCCGGTAACAATTTTCAAGACTTCCGCTCCAAGATCACCGAGTGATTGATTATCATACACGTATAGAAGAAGTCTGTAGGCCAAGCTCCAAATAAGGAATGGAAATAAAATCTTTGTTAAACGAGATTGAAAGAAATGCCCTAACTCAAAACCTCTTCTTTTCACTTGATAGAAAAGAAGAAACCCACTAATAACAGCGAAAATCGGGGTGCCAAATCGGCCAATTTGATTTAGAAAATAAGTAAACCAATTCCATGTGTCTTCATTCATCCCATAATTTGTAGCTGAAACATGTACACCAACAACTGCAAGACAAGCAAAGGCACGTAAAAAATGAATTTCATAAATATATTTCTTATTTTTTTGGCTGGGATGAATAGTAGTTATATTAGACATTCATTTTCCTCCTTCTTCAAAGTTCAACATCATTTTAATTCAATTACTTCTAAAGATGGGGTCATTTTATGAAAAGTAGTCTTTTGTCTTGGATTCATAAAAGGGACAATTTATTCATAAAATTTTAGATAATCACTCTATCATTTGCATCGAGCCGCTATGTTAATTTTCCTAAACAACTATTGAAAGGAAAATTTAATCAAAAGGTCTTATGCTTTTGCCAAAAATAATTTTCTTTTTTTTAATAACTTTTTAATATGCATCAGAATACTTAGAAATAGACAAATATATTTATCACTGCATCCCAAATATTAAAATCAAGAGAAACAATGTAAGGAAATCATCCTAAAAATTTAGAAGAAGGACAATATTTCAGCACAAATTATGAAATCATTTATCTATAAGGGTATTAATAGAAATGTAGAATACTATTAAAAGTATTAAATAAGAAAAGGAGTTTCATGGTGAAAAAAAAATTAACTATTTTTGCACTCTTGTTCGTCGTTTTGGTTATTTTGGTTAAGCTCAATTTCAGTGTAATTAACGTCAAAGATTATGGAGCTGTTGGTGACGGGGTTGTTGATGATACAAAAGCCATACAGAGGGCGTTACAGCAAGGTGCTAACCATAAAATTTATTTTCCTGAAGGCGAATATAAAATCACAAAGGAATTACATATTGGAGATCATACAGAAATCGATGGGAAAAATGCGAGCATAAAAGCAGCTTCAGACATGTTAACTGTTTTTAAAATTAAAGGAAGGAATATTTCCATTGATAACTTAACGATAAATGGAAATTTTTTATCATTACGAGGATTGACAATTGCTAATGGATCCGCTGATATTGAAATTACGAATAGTCGTATTCATAACTTTACACAACCGGATGACCCTGAGTTAAACCGATTAACAGTCAGTGCGATTAGAATTGAAGGCGGAACAAAACATATTACCTTAGAAAAGAATAAGATCCAAAATGTTATGGCAAAGAACCCGGTAAAAGGCTGGGATCATCTTATCGCAAGAGGGATATTAATAAGCCCAGCAAATGCAAAACAAAAAACAAGTAAACATATAAAAATCAGCAACTCAACCTTTACAAAAATAGGTCCAAAAGATGATGGAGATGGCATTGTCATACAAGGGTTTGAAGAACCAGTTGATGCTCAAATTCTGAACAATACCTTTCATTATAATTATAAACGAGCCATTAAGATCCAATCCCCAGGAGTTCTTATAAAAGAAAATAAAATCTATAATGGCTTTGATGAAAATAATTATTATACGACCTATTCATCAAATCGAAAATATGATATGTGGGCTGCGATCTCGGTATATGCAGACAACACAACGATCGAAAACAATAAAATAAGCGGGATTGGCAATTTCGGGAGAATTATTGATATAGCCAACGCTAGTCATATCAAAATAGTTGGAAATCACCTTGAAAATGGAATCAAGGGAAACTATAAGCAGTCTTCGATTGTTGCCATTACAAACAATATCTCAAACCATCTCTTAAAAGATTTTACGATATCTGATAATACATTTGTGAACGGGAAATTCGGGATCTATTCAAACAGCCAAATTACAAATTTCAAGGTTTGGGATAATAAACAAATCAATATTGGCGGCTAAAATGCTGTCATAAATAGATTTTATGGGCAGTTATCTCTCACCTTCTATCTAGGGGATGACTGCACGTTAATAAACAGCAATATCAAAGAAATATCAGCGATTTTTTCATTATATCAGCGAAAATTTTGATATATCAGCGAAATTCGGAAATATATCAGCGAAATCTAAAATATATCAGCGTTCGCTGATAAAACGACCTGCTAACTGGGAAAGGCCCCCTTCTATTCTGCATTCATAAGTGAAAAATAGATTAATCCTTAAGGAGTGAACGATCATGAAAATTGCAATCGCTGGTGGTACTGGTTTTATCGGTAAGCAGCTATCTCACTATTTTTTAAATGAAGGCCATGATGTGTTTATTTTAACGAGAAACAAAAAAACATCTTCAAATAAAAACTTACATTATGTCGAATGGCTATCAGACTCAGCAACTCCAGCAGATGCATTGGAAGGTGTTGATGCTGTTATAAATTTAGCTGGAAAATCGATAAATACCCGTTGGACGGAGAGCAATAAAAAAGAAATTATTGAAAGTAGATTGTCGGCAACAAGAGCCATCTATTCATTTATCAATAAACTAAATAAGAAGCCAGCCGTGTTCATTAATGCTAGTGCTATTGGAATATATGGCACATCATTAGTAAACACTTTTACCGAAGAATCTCAACAGATTGGAACAGATTTTCTAGCTGATACAGTAAAGGCTTGGGAAAAAGAAGCTGAAAAAGTGGCTGATTTACATGTTAGAACTATATTTGCAAGATTCGGTCTTGTCTTAGGCAAAGACCGTGCACTTCCTAAAATGATAACACCTTACAAATTTTTTGCTGGCGGCAGACTTGGCTCTGGTCAGCAATGGGTGTCATGGATACATATCGAGGATGTCGCAAGACTAATTGAATACCTCATACAGACACCAGATATTACTGGCCCAGTAAATGTAACCGCACCAAACCCAGTAAAAATGGATGAATTCGGTGAGACAATTAGCCATATTCTTCATCGCCCAAACTGGATTCCGGCTCCTTCAATTGCAATAAAAACATTATTGGGGGAAATGAGTATACTGATTTTAGAAGGGCAAAAAGTGGTACCAGAAAAGGCATTAAACCATGATTTTCAATTTTCATATCCTACTTTGGAAAAGGCCTTGTACCATTTACTGCAACCTTCTAATTGAAGCGGTTACTTTTTTGAAAATTAACAGCTTCACACAGTGAAAAACTTTGAATGGAGAAAGCTATGAAATCAACAATTTTTAGGCAAGCAACGGTTTATCCTGTTACTTCAGCGGTTAAGTATGAAACTGATGTACTTGTGGAGAATGGAAAGATCGCTGCCATAGGAAAAAATTTAACGATACCTGAAAACACAACTATCATTAATTGTAATGATTTGCATTTATTTCCCGGCTTTATTGATGTGCATACACATCTTGGTTTATATGACGAAGGTACTGGATGGGCAGGGAATGATGCAAATGAAACGACTGAACCACTTACTCCACATATTCGAGCAATAGATGGTGTTCATCCTCTAGATCCTGCTTTTAAGGATGCCATTAAATACGGTATTACGACTGTTCATGTTATGCCCGGAAGTTCCAATGTTATTGGCGGGACAACATCTGTCATAAAAACACATGGCTCTAACATCACAAAAATGATAATCCAAGAAACAGCTGGATTAAAAATTGCGTTAGGGGAAAATCCAAAGCGTGTGCACAGCCATGGAAATAAAGAATCGATTACAAGAATGGGAATTATGGGAATGCTTCGTGAAGCATTTTATAAAGCAAAAAAAAGTAAGGATTTCGATGACTTTCGTTTGATTCCCCTCCAAAAGGCACTCCGTCGTGAAATTCCTGTCCGCATTCATGCCCATCGTGCTGATGATATGATGAGTGCCATTCGATTTGCAGAGGAATTTAATCTAGATTTTCGTATTGAACATTGTACAGAGGGCCATTTAATTGCAGATGAATTAGTAGGCAAGCACGCTAAGGTTTGTATAGGGCCAACATTAACGAGAAAGTCTAAAATTGAACTTAAAAATAAAAGCTGGTCAACCTATCAAGCTCTATCTGAAAAAGGTGTCGAGGTGTCCATCACAACTGACCATCCCTACACCCCTATTCAATACTTAAATATTTGTGCTTCAATTGCTGTAAGGGAAGGGTTTAATGAACAAAAAGCTTTAGAGGGGATTACAATTGCTGCTGCTCGCAATTTACGAATAGCCGACCGTGTAGGTAGTATTGAGGTTGGCAAAGACGCTGATATCGTTATTTGGAATTACCATCCTTTCCATTATCTAGCTAAACCAAAAATAACAATGATAGATGGCGAAATAGTCTATTCATAAAAAAATAATTCTGCCATAAAATTATATTAGTATTAGAAACTACTCTTTACTACGGTTTGTCTACTCTTTTTAATACAAACCTTTTACTATAGTTAGGTAACGCGTTAAATGGTTAGGCAAGCGGACTATATTCCCACTTTTTCTGCCGAAAAAATAACATCGAAATGGCAGACTTCCTAGCGTAATAACTGCTATATTACGATAGGTAAATTTTTTTTGAAATTCGACAAAAAAGGAGTATCTTTTTTTTAGATTTTGACGTATTATACTTCATGGAGCAAGTTGAATAGACAATTTAATCTAGTAATGGGAAGGCAAATGGTGCGCCACCAGCTTTACTGGTTCTAGTGGGTTCGATTCCCACCCCGAAATTTTTTGAACGTAATAAGCTAACATAAAAAATTTCGAGGGTGGGTAAGACGCTACACGTGGAGTCTGCCCTCTATTGGAGGGATCCAAATGCTAAAAAAACGTGATATTCACGATTGCCATGCTCTTTATGATCACATGATTCACCCTGATGTCTTCCCTTTTGTCCGCCAAAAAGCAAATTCTTTTGAGGAATACCTTTTCTTAACCAAACAAACCATTGAAGCCGAAGAACGTGGTGAATTGATTTCACGTACAATTTTAGATGAATGGGGCTCTCCAATCGGTACGATTAGTTTGTTTGATATTCAAGATAATGCCGGCTTTTTAGGAACATGGCTAGGAAAACCATATCACGGAAAAGGCTATAACAAGCTTGCTAAAGATGCTTTTTTCGATGAGCTATTTTATGAATTAAATATCGATACAATCTTCTTAAGAATTCGCAAACAAAACATTCGCTCTACAAAAGCAGCTGAAAAACTGCCTTACGTTGTTAATGCAAATGAATCTAGAGCTTCTTTGCTTGAACAAATTAACAACGGAGAAGATTCATTTAACTTATTTGAAATTACAAAAGACCTTTATACTTTTTACACATATCACAATTCTTCTGAAACTGATGAAAATCAGCTTAAGGAAGCTTAAATATTTTACAGCTGGTGGGATCATGACGATCCCACCTTTTTATTTCTCTTCACTTAGTATGAATCAACTTCACCTTGTTAAAACTATTAATGAATACTATAATTTGGAAGGATGATTACATTGGCATCAGAAAAAAAGAAGCGTGACAGAATTAAGAGTACTCTTTCTAGCATGCAAGAAGTGACATATTCAAGAGAATTTAAAAATGCTGATCGTGCTGGTGGATACATAAGTAAACATAGGCACTAACTTCCAACATGAATTCATGAAAAAAAGCCATCCTAATCTTGAACAACATGTTCAAAGACATTAAAAGGGGGCTTTTTTCATGGGTCGTGGACACAAACATAAAACTCGTGATAAAAATAAAGGATCACTTCCTCAAGTACCTAAAAATTTAAAAAGAGATGGCGTTGACGAAGAATTTTCTCGTGAGCTTGCTGATCAAGCAGATTTAGAAGCACAAGCGCGAGCAAATGCCGCTAATCAAAGACAAAGTACGAATAGAAATCGTTAAATTAAAAAGGAGTGGCTATCCACTCCTTTTTCACATTTTGTGGATAACTTTACTTGAAAATTGTGAATATTGTTAATAAGTTGTTAATATCTCTACAAACCGAAACTAGATTATCCACATATTATCCTCAATTTTCAAAAAATTCATCTTCTTGACTGTGGACAATGTTAATTGTTAATAACTTGTCTTGCTTTCACATATCACCCTTCATCTTAATATACTAATAATGGATTGTATTCAAAAATGACTGGGGTGTATATTTGTTGACATACGAGATCACAAGAGACTATATTCGAACTGGTAATTCCCGCTCTGGGCAACGTATTGGAACTGTCCGCTTTATTGTTAGTCATGATACTGGAAATCCGGGTTCAACTGCATATGGCAATCGAAATTATTTTGATAGACAGCAACCTTCCGCATCAGCACACACCTTTATTGATGATAAATTTATTCTGGAAATCATTCCTTTAAGTGAAAAAGCCTGGCATGTCCGTTCCAATGTTACAGGTGATAATAGACGGTATGGTGCTAATTCAAACGATGCCGCAATTGGCGTAGAATTATGCCATGGCGGAAAAATTAACTTTGAACAGGCTTATAATCGCTACGTATGGTATCATGCATACTTATGCGAGAAATTTAACTTAAATCCTAATAAGGATATTGTTGCACATGCCACACTTGATCCATCTAGACGGACAGACCCAATTAATATTTTAAGATCACATGGAATTTCATGGTCAATGTTTATCGAAGATGTTTCAGAAACTTTGCGTAACTTTAATGGCTCAACACAAGAAGCTCCTCCTTCAGCTTCACCTCCTCAAACGTCTAAACCTGCTAAACCTGTAGTTAAAAGTTCGACAGTAAAATTACCTATTGGAGAAGGTGACTCAGGAGCATTTGTTAAAGATATTCAAGAAGAGTTAATAAAAGCAGGATACAGATTACCTCGTTATGGAGCAGATGGACAATTTGGAGAAGAAACTGAAAATGCAGTCATGAAATTTCAAAAGAACTTTAATCTTACAGTCGATGGATTAGTAGGACCTATTACATTAAATAAACTACAAGAAGTAAATCAACAAAGAAGATCTGCTACTGACTTCCCTTTACCATCTGGTGTCTTGCGCATAGGGAGCCAAGGTGAAGGTGTGAAACAAGTTCAAAGAGCTTTAAAGCAAATAAATTTCGATCCAGGAACCATTGATGGAATTTATGGTACTCGTACTGAAGATGCTGTTAGGAGATTTCAATCCTTATATGCTGCTTTAGCTGATGATGGAGTGTACGGTCCTAATACACGCAAATATATTAGAATGGAATTGGATGATTAAAACATGTCCTCAAAAAATATGTATAACGTAAGCAAAAGCCGCATAAAGTATTATTACATCAGAGAACTTACACCACGTTATGAAAGCACGCTGCTCATATAGAGTGGCGTGTTTTCCTGTCACACTTCATAAAAATAGGCCTGACTGAAAAAATGTCAGACCCTCCTGCTTATACTTCTACTAACTCACCCTTGTATAGTCTATTCTTCTTAAGGTTTATATTGAGTTCTTTCGCTAATTTCTTTAATTCTCTTTCCTCACGCTCCGTTACAAACGAAACAACTGTTCCAGAGGCTCCTTGTCTTCCAGTTCTTCCTGAACGATGAACATATTGTGTTGTACTCACAGGTACATCAAAATGAATCACATGTGAAAGATTCGCAATATCAAGACCTCTTGCTGCCACATCTGTTGCAAGTAAAAGACCTTGGTTATCAGATCTCATGCTCTTTAGTGCAGCTTCTCTTTCTTCCTTTTTCGTATCGCTGTGTAAAAGATGGATATCCACACCTTTAAATTCTAATTTTTCAGCAAGGACATCAAGGTTTCCAATATCTTTAACAAACACTAATGCTTTCATGCGGACAGTTTTCGCTATTCTTTCTAACAGCTCAATCTTTTCTCTTTGTTCACATAAAAGATAAATATGTTCCACATCACCCACTGGAATTTCATCTACCCCTACTTGAATGACCTCCGGGTTTTTCTTCATTAGATCTCTAGCTCTTGATTCTGTGCTTTCATTTAAAGTTGCTGAGAACAAAACAACTTGACGATCATTTAAGGTTGTTTTTATGATTTCTTTGATTGTATTTTTATGTTCAGGAGTAAGCAATTGATCTCCTTCATCTAAAACGATCGTGTTTACAGCATGCATTTTCAACTTTTTCATTTTAATCAATTCATGAATTCGACCAGGCGTTCCAACGATTATTTGAGGACTCTTCTTTAATTTTTCAACTTGACGTTTAATATTAGCCCCGCCGATAAGAGATGCACTTGTTAATCCGCTACCTTCAGCCCACTTTTTAATTTCCTCGAAAATTTGCATAACTAACTCTCTTGAAGGTGCAAGGATCACTACTTGAGCATTCTTTTTATTCGCATCGATATTATTTAATATTGGTAACACATATGCAAGTGTTTTTCCCGTTCCAGTTGGAGACTCCGCAATTATATCTTTTCCTTCTAAAATAAGAGGGATCGATTTTGTTTGAATGGCAGTTGCTTCCTTGAAATTCGCCTTCTCCCAATTCGATTGGATAAACGGTTTTAAATCCGCTAAAAAATTCATTTGTGTCATTAATAGTAATCTCCTTTATCTAAATATAAAGCTTATGTATGGTTAATATTTGCCTTCACGAGCAAATTCGTACTGTATAAAAAACGATTGAAAGTCACCCATTATAGTACAGCTAAATAACAATAAAAGCAAAACTATTCTCTTTATCGTTTTCCATAGCTCTTATCACTACATTCTCATCTCTTTCTTTGACATGTTTCTTTATGAGATGGTATAACTGCCTTGTTAAGCATAGCATGGATAACGGATCATTCGTCATATTTCCCCAGAAATAATTGTCATTCCTCAAAATAGTAGAATGATTGACAGATTAATAACTAGTTTTCACCTCTATCTTTCTCCAATATTCCCAATAACTAGAAAGATGCACTTTCACCAGCATTCTCTCTACTGCTGTTTTCAAACTCCTTGTTACGAAAACATTGTTTTTAGTCCTACTTAAGGATCAAGAGCTGATGTGTATCTTAGCTAGTCTTTGCTCCCTTTTTAAAAAGAGGAAAAAAAGGAAAATACGAGTGTGCATGTATAAACATTCTTAAAAAATAGACTGCCACATAAGAGCTTTCCTGACAGTCAATTTCCTAAGTGAGAACCTATTTTCTAAGACTGTTTTTTTATAAAAACTACTTTTAAATAGTTTCCTTCTTTAAATTCTTTTATTGTCTTAAAATCCTGCGGGAGGCTAAACTCTTCGAGAATTTCATATGTCTCACCAGACTCATGAAAAGCCTTTTCGATAAAGCCCTTGAATTTATTCATTCCGAAGGTGCTGCAGTTTGATGAAGCAACAATCATACCATTTTTCTCTGTAATAGCAATCGCTTGCTTTAATAGATCGGGATAATCCTTCCCTGCACTAAACGTATGTTTTTTTGAGCGGGCAAAGCTTGGTGGGTCTAATATAACCATATCGAATAGCAAATTCTTTCTTACAGCATATTTAAAATAATGAAACACATCTTCAACGATGATATCATGTGCTTCATAATCAAGACCATTTACACTAAATTGTTCAATTGTTTTCGCTTTACTGCGATTTGCAAGGTCAACACTCGTTGTTTTCGCTGCACCTCCTAATGCAGCAGCGACAGAAAACGCCCCTGTATAAGAGAACGTATTTAACACAGTTTTCCCTCTTGCATATTTATCTCGAATCGTTTTCCTAACATCTCTTTGATCAAGAAATACTCCAACCATTGCACCATCATTTAAATAAATGGCAAATCGAATTCCATTTTCCTTCACAATAAGCGGGAAATTTGCTCTTTCTCCGACTACAAAATCATCATCTTCTATATACGTCCCTTTGACATCAAAGCGCTTTTTTTCATAGAGCCCTTTAAACTCTATTAAATTTGTTAAAGACTGAGTCACAGCTTCTTTAAAATGATAAATCCCTTCACTATACCAACTCATAACAAAATAACCATCATAATAATCGATCGTTAAGCCGCCAATCCCGTCGCCTTCACCATTAAAAACTCGAAAGGCCGTTGTGTCAGGATCTTCAAAAAGAAAATGGCGTTCTTCTAATGCTCGTCTTATTTTTTTTTCGAAGAAAGCTTGATCAATCACCTCATGTTGATTTCTCGATAAAACCCAACCTCGGCCTTTGTTTTGTTTCCCATAGTATCCCTTTGCAAGAAACTGATTTTTCTCATCATATAAATCGATAATTGTACCTTCTACTTTTAAGGCATCACTATTTTTAATGGCATCCTTGTTGATTAGCGGGTTGCCTGCTTTCATATATTTCACAAAATCTGATTTTACCTGTAATCGAACTGCATTCTTCATTTATCCACCCAATCATTCTTATATAATTTAAAATACGAATCTTTACCATCATACCCATTTTCTATAAAAAAATAAAACCCCTCTTGAATGTCAAGAGGGGAAGAATCATCTTATACCCACCACATTTGTGATGGTGTTTCATTAATTAATACACCTTTAAGATTCGTTACAGCTCGTTCAAAGCCTTCATCAATCGACATGATTGGATCTTCGTGCTCAATGCTTACGACATAATCATAGTTGTACGTACGAAGTGCACTCATGATGTCATTCCACTCAGTTAAGCTATGACCGCATCCAACAGATCGAAATGTCCAAGCTCTTGTCTGTACTTCACCGTATGGCTGCATATCTGTTAAACCATACATATTGACATTATCCTGATCAATATAAGTATCTTTCGCATGGAAATGGTGAATCGCATTTGCTTTTCCTAAAATTTTGATTGCAGCAACTGGATCAATTCCTTGCCACCACAAATGACTTGGATCTAAATTTGCACCGATCGCATCACAAGTTGCCTCACGAAGCTTAAGCAATGTATAAGGAGTGTGAACTAAAAATCCGCCGTGTAATTCCAACCCAATTTTTACATTATGCTCTTGTGCATATTGGCCAACTTCTTTCCAATAAGGAATTAATTTTTCTTCCCATTGCCACTTTAACACATCACCATATTCATTTGGCCATGGTGTAACTGGCCAGTTCGGATATTTAGCACCTTCATGGTCACCTGCTGTGCCCGAGAATGTATTAACAACCGGAACGTTTAATAAGGATGCTAGTTTAATTGTTTTTAAAAGTGTTTCATGACTGTCGTTTGCAAATTCCTTATCAGGCGAAATGGGATTTGCATGACAGCTAAACGCACTAATGATTAAGTTTTTGTCCTGTATCTTTGCTGCATATTCGTTACGCTTCTCTTCACTCTCTAATAATGCATCTAAATCACAATGGCTGTTTCCGGGATACCCTCCTGTACCGATCTCTACTGCATGAAGTCCTGAAGCTTTTACGCGATCTAACATATCCTCAAATGATTTATCATTAAAAAGAACTGTGAATACACCTAGTTTCATTGAAACTCCTCCTTATTTTGCGTCAGCGGATTTATAAATTTCATCAATAATTTGTGAAACTTGCAATGCCTCTTCAGGCTTTACGATCAGTTCAGCTTGACCAAGGCAAGCATCAATGAAGTTTTTCGCTTGGGCGAGACCTGGATCATCCTCACCTGGCACCCAAGCAGGCTGACTATTCATGAGCATGCCATTCTTTGCCGTATAAAGTTCAAGCGGGAAAACACTTATTCCACCTTCGACACCTGAAATACTCACATGTTCTTGGTCATCTAAAATATTGGCCGCCCAAGATGTTTCAAGTAAAAGAGATGCCCCATTTTCAAATTTAATATAAGCAGTTACATGATCATCAACATCAAATGTTTCATGATCAAATGCTCCCCATTGATTTACACTATTTGGTGTTTTACTTAACATATTATACGTACTACCATTGACTGAAATATGTTTCGGGCTCCCCATTAACCATATGGCTAAATCAAGCAGGTGGCAGCCGTAATCAATTAAACTGCCTCCGCCTTGAAGAGATTTGTTTGTAAACACACCCCAGCCAGGCACTTTTCTGCGGCGCAATGCTTGAACTCTTGTTACAAGCGGCGTTCCAACCTCTTTCATCAATTGTTTTGCAGCTTGGGAATTTTTCATAAAGCGATAATGGTAGGCAATCGCAAGTACTTTATTTGAACGCTGTGATGCCTCAAGCATTTTTTCACATTCTTCTGCAGACAATGCCATTGGTTTTTCACATAGAACGTGTACACCTGCTTCGAGTGCAGCAACTGTTATTTCAGCATGAAATTTGTTCGGTGTACAAATAATGACGGCATCTACTACGTTAAACATATCATGATAATCATCAAAAACATGTACAATGTTATACTTAGCAGCAACTTCCTGTGCCCTTTCCTTGTTCACATCACTTACTGCTGTAATGACGCATTCTTCCTTTAACGCCTGAAGTGCTGGGATATGTCTTCCTTGGGCAATTCCACCCACACCGATGATTCCGAATTGTAACTTACCCATTGATATCACTCAAATACTTTTGCAATCGTCTTCGTATCGTTTGATTTGATTGCTGCAAGAATAACCGCTAATGATCTCATACCTTCTTCACCACTAATGAGCGGCTCTGTATTTTGAGTAACGGAATCTACAAAGTGATCAATAACATGTGTTGTTTTTTGGCCGCCTTCATCATTTGATTGGATTTTACCCAGTTCATAATTTACAACTTCACCATTTGAATAATGAACAATTAATGAATAAGTTGGATGATCTTCTAAACGGATAATGGCCTTTTCTCCATAGATAATTGTTGAATTATCTTCTTTTGCTGTATAAGACCAGCTCGCAGCAAGTGTGCCAATAATTCCGCTTTCTGTTTTTAGCGCACAAACAGCAGTATCATCGACATCAGCAAAGTCCTTCGCAGTTGTTTCAATAAATGCTCCAACTTCAACAATCTCTTCATCTAGTAAATAGCGCAGCAAATCTGTTTTATGAACACCTAGATCCCCCATTGCACCGATATATGCTTTTTCTTTTTGGAAGAACCAGCTATCTTTTCCATCAACACTCCAACCCTCTGGACCAGGATGACCAAATGCTGTGCGGAAGCTATAAATCTTTCCGATTGAACCGCTTTCAATTAATTGACGAGCAAGCTGATGAGAACGGACAAAACGTTGGTTATGTGCAATCATAAGTTTTTTGCCGCTTTTCTCTGCTGCTTGAATCATTGCCTCTGCTTCCTCTCTAGAAGTAGCCATTGGCTTTTCACATAATACATGTAATCCGTTATTTAGCGCTTCAATTGAAATTGGTGCATGAAGATAATTTGGTGTACACACACTTACAGCATCTACTTCACCACTTTGGATAAGTTCTTTATAGTCTGTATATGCCTTCGCTTGATATTTGCTTGCTATTTCCTTTACTCTGTCCTCAACTATGTCACAAACGGCAACTAATTCAACGTCTTTGTTTGCCGCATATTCTAAAAGATGACGATGTTGGGCAATACTCCCACATCCAATTACTCCGATTCTTAATTTAGCCATTTCCATCATTCCTCCTGTTTTATATGAAAATATAAGTTTCCTCTTTCATAAATGATTTGTTGCTAATAAACCTTTAAAATATATGTGTTTTCATTTCTGGATCATGACATGGTACTTCTGCTTCTCTCCGTTATTTTGCAGAAATCGTCTCTAATGGCTGTGCATTTCCATAAACAGGGCGGTTTCTGATTACTGGTTTTACGTATTTCACAGCGTTCTTAATGACTTGTTGTACTTGTTCATTGTGATATGTCGGATATGTTTCATGACCTGGACGGAAATAAAAAATCTTTCCATTTCCGCGCTTGAACGTACATCCACTACGGAAGATTTCTCCACCTTCGAACCAGCTTGTAAAAATCAATTCATCAGGTGCTGGAATATCAAAATGTTCACCATACATTTCTTCTTGTTCTAATTCAATATACTCACCAATACCTTCAGCTATCGGATGTGTTGGATCAACTACCCAAAGGCGTTCTTTTTCATCTGCTTCTCGCCATTTTAAGTCACAGCTTGTTCCCATTAACACTTTGAAGATTTTTGAGAAGTGGCCTGAATGAAGAACGATTAGCCCCATTCCATCTAGCACTCGTTGTTGGACCTTTTTCACAATTTCATCTTCAACTTCTCCATGAGCAAGATGCCCCCACCAAACTAATACATCTGTATTTTCTAATACTTCATCTGTAAGACCATGCTCCGACTCATCTAGAGTTGCTGTTCTTACGTCATTGTTATCTGCTTGAAGAAATTCAGCAATTGCGCCGTGAATTCCTTTTGGATAAATCTCACTTACTACTGGATTTTTCTGTTCATGTCTATTTTCATTCCATACAGTAACTTTTGTCATAGTATCCACCCTAATCTATTGTTTTTTATTTAGGCTGTTTTCGCATACTTTGTTGCTTTTTACCAAGTAGTGGGGTTTGGTTGATTGCAGCGAGAGATGCACGATGACCGCGGGGCGGGCGGTGAGCCTCCTCGGCGTTAACGCCTGCATGAGTCTCACCTGTCCGCTGCTCCCGCTGGAGTCTCGCAATCTGCTCCAATCAACCTTAAATAGTATTCGTTCTAAAAGCAACAATCTCTTAGAAAAGAGCCTTTATTTAATAGGAAAAATAAATAATTTAACCGGTTAACTTTCCATACTTTATGACGAGATTAGATGAAATCACCTCCTTAAATGCTTGCTGTCGAGTCTCGAATAACAAGCTCTACAGGCAGCATGATTCCTTTTATTTCTTTATCATTATTCTCAATGGCTTCAATCGCGATTTGTGCAGAAACTGCTCCTTTACGAAAAACATCCTGACGAATCGTTGTTAAACTTGGTGACGTATAACGACTAATCATCAAATCATCAAATCCAACAATTGAGATATCGTCTGGAACTTTAATTCCATTATCAGTTAGCGCTTTCATAATTCCAAACGCAGTGATGTCTGCAGATGTAAAAACTGCTGTCATTTCTAGATTTTTCGCCATTTCATATCCTAGTTTATAGCCGTTTTCAAAGGAATTCGTTCCGCCTTCAATAATCATGCTCGGTTTGAACTCAATATTTGCTTCAGATAAGGCACGCTTAAATCCTAAAAAACGTTGCCCGTCGACATCGCGATCGATTCTCCCATTCGGAACAAATCGGATCTGATTATGTCCTAGATCGATTAAATGCTTTGTTCCTAAGTATCCACCTAATTCATCATCGATTCGGATATTATGATAAAGATTTGTATCACTTTCAAACGAATCGACAAACACTAACGGTAAAGATAACGTTTTCATTTCTTTGTGAACTTTTTGCGAAAACTTTCCTATCACAAGCAGAGCGTCTAAATTGCGTTTCATTACCCAGCTTTTGCATTCTTCCGCTTCTGAGATACCAGAAATAAGAAAATCAAATCCATTGTTCCTGCATTCATATTCAACTCCGCTAAGCAACTCACTAAAATAATGATTTTCTTTAAAAATCGGTGCAAGTGAACCGCCTACTAACGGCAATATGATGCCAAGCATCTTAGATTTTCTTTTCGATAAGCTAATAGCAGTGAAATCAGGTTGATAGTTTAGTTGTTCGATAGATAATAAAACTCTTTCTTTCGTGTCCTCTGAAACCTTTTTTACACCATTTAGAACATAAGATACTGTTGCAGATGACACACCAGCGTGTTTTGCGACGTCACGTATCGTTATTTTTTGTTTCATAGTTCCTCCAGTTAAGCGGTTAACTAACGTTAAATTCATTATATTATAGGCGGCTTAGAAGATCAATAAGGTAATATGGTTGTTTCAAAAGTTTTTTATAATGTTAGTAGTGCGGATAAGTCGAGAACCGAGTTGTTCGATCCTTCCAAAGGCTAAAATCCTTTCCTCCCGTTCTACTTCTAAACTTGTATTCATCGTATGTATAGAACCCAATTTTTTGGAAATAATGTTTCTATACTTTATAGATTGTGAGGTTACTATAATGAAAAATGTGATTCCTGCCACTTTATTAGTGTTTTTTACTCTTGTTGGTTTTAGTGTGTATTTTCTGTATCAGCTTTGTGTATTTACCGTTAATGTAATGGTTTATTCGCTTTAAATTTCACACCACTACGAATGAAGTTACTGAGATTTTGCATAATAAGAATCCCATCGTCTGATGGGATTCTTCAAAGGAACCTATGCCTCAAGTGCCCCGGCAACATCATATAGACTTAAATCAATTTCTAAAGGCTTATCAAGTGCAAGCTTTGCTAGTTCAGCACCAAGATATGGACCACTTGTTAAGCCTGATGCTCCTAATCCATTTGCAAATAAAAGGCCTTGATATGTCGGTAATGCCCCAATGACAGGTAAGAATCCAGGTGTGAACGGGCGGAAGCCTACCCTTGTTTCAAGCATCGTGCCATCTGCTAAACCTGGGGCAATGGTTAAGGCCTTGCTAAAAATTTCGTAAAGTCCGCCTGCTGTTACTCGGTAGTCAAGACCTGCTTCATCTTCATGTGTTGCCCCAATGACGACCCGTCCATTTTCAAATGTAAGGATATATTGGTCATTTGGCGGCATGACAACTGGCCATTGACTCGTATCAGTATTCTGCATTTCAAGATGAACGATTTGAGCTTTCTGCGGCGAAACTAAAAATTGAACACCTAATGGCTGTAATAATTCCTTCGCCCATGCTCCTGCTGTGACAAGTACTTTGTCAGCTACTATCGTTTTGCCCTGCAACTTGATGCCAGTTACTTTATCATTAGTATGGATAAGTTTTGCATCCCCATAAAGAACTTTAGCTCCATGCTTTTTTGCACCATTAACTAAAGCTTCACGAAGTGCTCTTCCATTCACACGTGCCCCTCCGCTTACATGGACAGATCCATAATCCTCTGCTAATAGCGGAAACAATCTTTTTGTTTCCGCTGCTGATAAAATGGTAATTTCCCCAATTTCTGGTGCATCCTCACGGCGTTTTCTCGCTCGCTCAGCCATCTTTTCTAACTTATCAGCATCATGGTGGATACTTATTGCACCTACACGTTTATATCCTGTATCTGTTTCTCCATCTGCTTTTAATTGCTCAACCAATTCCGGATAGTATCTCGCTCCGCCTTTCACTAGTTGATACCACGCTTTATTTCGACGCTGTGAAAGCCAAGGACAAACAATACCTGCTGCAGCATCTGTTGCTTGTCCTTGATCTTGACGATCAACAAGCGTCACGTCACTACCTAATTTTGCGAGATGATAAGCGGTTGATGCTCCGAGTATCCCCGCTCCAACGATGACGAATTTTTTCATATATTAAACACCTTTTCGTTTGTCAGTTTTTTATGTTTTCTTTATTTTACTAAACAATGGAATGCTACTCAATTCACTTGCGATTATGCTCCTGCCTTTCAATTTAAAAAACCAACTGAATCTTTTTCAGTTGGTTGGCTTAGAATCTACACCATTCTATAAGATTCCTCTTTTAAGGAGTTTTTTCAAACTAGGCAACTAACCTAACTTGCTAGCATCAATATTGAAATCCTTTAAATTAAAACAAAAAATCCCCACCAATAGGCAAGGGGAACTGCATTTTGATTATTCATCTACCTTTTCGACTCGACCGTTCCATTCTTTTTATTATACAACTTTATCAAAAATTCGTGTCTATCTTTTGCATTACCTTCAACAATAATGTCTACTCCACTATCTATAAAGGAATCTACCTTTTCTCCTTTTGTCACCTTCAAGGCAGTTTCAACACTTAGGTATCCCATATCATAAGGATTTTGGGCAACGGTGCCTGGAATCGTTCCGTTAAGGATTAAATCAATCATTTCTGTTATACCATCTGCCCCGATGACTGGTATATTTAGACCCTGATTTTTAATTTCTTTTAATACTTCTAATGCCATCGTATCATGTGTTACTATGACACCTTTTATAGAGGGATAATCATGCAACATCTTTGCAACTGTATTCTTTATTGTTTTTTCCTCATCAGATATGCCAAATCTTTCAACTGCGATATCGATTCCTGCTTCTTTTAATGCTTCTTTGTTTCCTTGTATTCTTTCAGCAAAAACTGAGAAATTTGGATCCCCGCCAATAAGAGCCACTTGATCTCCGGGTTGAAGCTGTGAAGCAATAAATGCTCCAGCCGTTTCCCCTAAATCTATGTTATTTGTACCAATATAAGAGGTTTTATTTACCCAGGGAAGATCTGTCGATACAAGTAAAACTGGAATTTTATTATTAACGAATTTTTCTAACTCAGGAATATAGTTAAGTGATTGTCCCGAGACAATTAGTGCATCTGGTTTTTCTTTTTGGATACCTTTTAATATTTCAATTATTTCTTTATCAGTACCATTTTTTGATGCAAGCACTTTTCCTTCAATCCCAAAGTCCCTGAATCCTTTTTCAGCGCCTGCTTTAATCGTGTTCCAATATTCTATATTTAAATTATCCAACACAACAATTACTTTAGGCTTATCATCTGCAAGTGACTTTGTAATAAACCCACCTAATATAACCACTATAATCAACATAATAAGAATAAATGCTTTGTTTTTTTTCACTAATTCCCCTCCTCTCTTCAAGAATATAATGAAACTTATTACTGTTGAATGACGGATTAATGTAGGTTGAAACGAACTGAGAAAGTTGTCCCCTCGTTACTTGTGTCTATATCTATTTCAGCATGATGTCGTTCAGCTACACTATAACAAATTGCTAAACCTAATCCTGTTCCCTTTTCTTTTGTAGTAAAGAAAGGTGTCCCTATTTTCTCCAACACTTCAGGACTCATTCCTTCACCTTGGTCTGTTATTTCTAATATGACAGATCGTTCTTCTGCATATGTTTTAATGATAAGCTTTCCACCAGAAGTCATGGCATCTAGCCCATTTAACGCAATATTTAAGATAAGCTGACGTATTTCTTTTTGATCTATGAATATATGAGGACATTTATTTAGTTCTAGTTTAATTTGTTTACTAGAACGTAAGGCTTCTGCTTGAATGAGTGGAAATAGTGCTTCAATAATTGCATTTAAATTTTGTTGCTTTTTAACACTAATTTTATTTTTCGCTAAATTTAAAAATTCTGTAATAATTGAATTCGCTCTGTTTAATTCTTCTAACATTAAATCAACTATCTCGATTGATAGACTATCAAAATTCGTTTTTGATAATTGTAGAAAGCCGTGAACTGTCGTCATTGGATTTCTTATTTCATGAGCAATTCCCGCGGCCATCTCACCAATTAGATTTAACCGATCTAATCGATACATCTCCTTCTCCAAATGTACCCTTTCTGTAATATCGGTCAAAGCAATTAACGTACATGGCTCAGAATGGATATCAATTTTCTCAGTGGATAATAGGCCTGAGCGAATATCCCCTTTTTTCGTTCTGTAACTAATTTTTTGATTTCGAACGATCTGCTTAAGGTCAACTTGGTTATCGTCAGATTCATCAATAAAATGCTGGAAATCAATTTTTTTATTAACCAGTTCATTGTAAGAGTAACCAGTAAAGTTCACCCAGCTAGTATTAACATCAATGAAAATCTGATCTTTTTGAGAAAAGATCGCCATCAAGCATGGACTGGACTCGAATATTTTCTGAAATCTTTCTTGGGATAAAAATAGATGGTCAGAGATCTTATTTCGTTCTTCAATCTCCTTTTGTAAATTCTCATTGGCTTTTAAAAGCTCTAGTGTTCGTTTTTCTACAATATGTTCTAGATTATTAACTTTTTGCTTTTTAACTTCCTCGATCTGCTTTCTTTCTGTTACATCACGAATTGTGCAAACAAAAATTTGGTGGTTTTCGACTTTCGTCTCTCCAATTTGAATATCTGCATAAAAATAACTTTCGTCTTTTCGTTTTGCTATTGATTCAATTATCTTTCCTAAGCCTACAGCTTGTTTAATAGAGGAAAAGAAAGCAAACGAAGAATCTTTAACATGATCACCTTTTACTTTTTTTAAGAGCATCACAATATGTTTTCCAATTAGTTCATCCGGATTGTAACCAAACATATTTTTAACTGCTGGATTCACTGAAATAATAGAGCCTTGTTCATCAAACGTTACAATCGTATCGCTGATTGTTTCACCAATGACCTTGGCCAATGCCTCAGTCCTTCGCAAATTTAGCGTCGTTCGATCTAACTTTTTGTTTACTTCATTAAGTTCAACTGTATATTCTCTATCAGTCTGAATAATGTTCTCTTCATGATTTTGTTGAATTTTCACAAACTGTTCTATTTTCTGCTTAAGTGTTTCTGGGTGAAAAGGTTTAAATATATAATCAATCGCTCCAACAGAATATCCTTTGTGGACATGTTCGATATCTTGACTAATTGCAGTAATAAAAATAATTGGTATATGTCTCGTTTTTTCTCTAGCTTTAATTAGTTTAGCTGTTTCAAATCCATTTAAACCAGGCATTTGAACGTCTAGTAAAATTACAGCAAAATCTTGTTTCAGCATGCATTTTAATGCCTCTTTACCTGAATTTGCACTAACTAAGTGATAGTTTGGAGAGTTGAGTACAGCCTCCAATGCAAGCAGATTTTCTGGATGATCATCTACCATTAAAATATTAACCTTTTTTGGAAGAGTTCTATTTATTTTTTCGATAGAGTTTTTCGGATGCATCGATTTCTCCGTAACAGTTTTCATAACTAGTAAATTTAATCCCCTCTCTTTTACCTAACCCCAGGAAACCTGATAGGCTTAGACTTTCATAAAACAACTTATGGACCTCATTTTGTAGATGCTTATTAAAATAGATAAGGACATTTCGGCAAATAATGATATCGAATTCGTTAAACGAATGATCTGTCACCAAATTATGTTGAGCAAATACAACATTTTTCCGAAGGAAGGGATGGAAGAAAACCTTATCGTCAACTGCCTTATAATATTCCGAAAAGGCCCTCTTTCCACCTGCTTCAAAATAATTTTTCGTATACAGTTGCATTCCATCTAGTGGGAAGGTACCTTGTTTGGCCTTCTCTAAAATACATGTGTTTATATCTGTTGCAAAGATTCTCGTTTTATCATAAATTCCTTCTTCATGTAAGAGAATAGCCATAGAATAAACTTCCTCCCCAGAAGAACAGCCGACATGCCAAATCCTTATATCAGGGTAATCCTTTATGATTGGAACAACCTTTGTGCGAAATGATTTAAAAAAGGAAGGATCACGAAACATCTCGGTAACATTGATCGAAAAATCAGAAATTAAATGAGACATGACCATAGGGTCACGTAATACTTTTTCTTGTAAAGCTGATATACTTAATAAATTTTCTTTAAGGACACGATGACGAATTCTTCTTTGAATAAAAGGCAAGGCATAGTTTCTAAAATCATACCCATAATATCGAAAAATGGCTTCCAAAAGTAAATCTATTTCTATTTTTTCAATTTCTTCTAACTGAATACGATCATTCGTATTTATTGCAGTCTCTTGTGTTATCTTCTAGCCCTCCTTGCTATACAACCAAACTTGCATGAGTGAGAATAATTGATCTAAATTAATAGGCTTACTTATATAGTCTGTAGCTCCAGCATTTAGACACTCTTCTCTACTTCTTTTCATTGCTTTTGCTGTAAGAGCGATAATTGGTAGCGATGTAAACTGTGGTATTTTACGTATTCTTCGCATTGCTTCAAATCCATCAATCTCAGGCATCATAATATCCATTAAGACCAAATCTGTATCTGGATTTTCCTTTAATACCTCAATCCCTTCACGCCCATTTTCTGCTACTATAATATCCATTTGAAATTTCTCAAGAGCAATCGTTAAAGCATATACATTACGTATATCATCATCAACGATGAGAATTTTCTTGTTTTTCAGCAATGATCTCCCATGTTGTATCATACTCTCTTCTTCTATTACTTTTTCAGAATCTCTCAAAGGATAATGTTGTTCAAGACTGGCAGCTACTTCTTCAATAGCTAATTTTCCAGTTACATGACTGCTCGATGGTAAGTATGGCAAATATAAGGTAAAGGTACTTCCATTCCCCTTTTCACTCGATACTTCAATAGCTCCACCTAATAACTGAGCATATTCTCGACTAATTGAAAGTCCTAATCCTGTTCCGCCATATTGACGACTTGTCGTTCCATCTGCTTGTTTAAAAGCTTCAAATATTGTCTCTTGTTTTTCTTCGTCTATGCCGATTCCTGTATCAATCACTGAGAAAGCAAGCATCGATTTTGGTTGATTTTCCCCTTCACCAGTCTTCCATCCAATTCCTTCTTTAAGTACCTTACGAATAATTAATGATACGCGACCACTATCAGTGAATTTAAACGCATTTGACAAAAGGTTTTTTAAGATTTGCTGTAATCGCTGTTCATCCGTATAGAATGTTTCTGGTAGATCGTGCGCTATTTCAACATTAAACTGGACTTTTTTATGACGGGCAAGCGGAGAAAATTGATTATATATATATTCTTGCATACTATGAAACTCTACTTCTTTAGGTAGTATATCTATTTTACCAGATTCTACTTTAGCTAAATCTAAAACATCATTAATCAGAAGAAGTAAATCATTTCCAGAAGAATAGATCGTCCTAATATACTCCTCTTGTTTAGAGGTAAGATTTCCTTCCTTGTTTTCAGAAAGTATTTGCGCCAATATTAGTAAACTATTAAGCGGCGTTCTAAGTTCGTGAGACATATTAGCTAAAAACTCTGATTTATATTGAGAGCTAATTTCTAATTGTTGTGCTTTCTCTTCAAGTGCCTCTCTAACCTTTTCAATTTCCTTTTTCTTATGTTCAGAGGCTTCATATTGTTCTTCAAGTTTTTCATTCGTTGTTCTTAATTCCTCTTGTTGTAATTGCAATTCTTCTGATTGTGCCTGCAGTTCCTCTGTTAAACTCTGAGACTCTTGTAATAATCTTTCTGCTCTCATGCGGTTTGAAATACTATTTAGCGTTATACCAATATTATTATTGACTTCTTCAAGCAGCTTTAGTTGTGACGGGCTAAAGGAATCAAATGAGGCAATTTCTAATACAGCAAGAACATCACCTTCAAATTGAACTGGCAGGATGATCACATTTTTCGGTGAACCATTACCTATTCCAGAGCCAATTTTTATATAATTCTCAGGTACATTGTCTAATAAGATGGTACGTCTCTCAATGGCACATTGACCGACAAGTCCCTCTCCAAAGTAATAACGATCATGCTCTTTCTTTTCATCTATCAATGCATAGGAAGACATTCTTCGTAAAAAGTACTGCCCGTTTTCTACATCTTTTACATAAAATATCCCACAACTCGCTCCTACCATAGGTACAAGCTTAGAAATTAATAATTCTGCTAACATTTGTACATTTTCCACTTCAGGGTACATCGTAGCAATATCAGCTATTTTTGTTTTTAGCCAGCTTTGTTCTTCAGCTTCTTCTTTTAATTGCTTCTCGAGCTTGCTATGATCTTCAAGAGCTTGTGCCATTTTATTAAATGCACCTGCGATTTCACCTATCTCCCCTTTATTGGAAATCTTTATTCGAGGCAGTGAATCAAAATCGCTTGTTGTTACACTCTTCATAACAGAAGTTACAGTATTAAGGTTATCTGTAATTCGTTTAATGATCCATATCGTCAACCCAATTCCAATCGTTAAGGCTATTGCTAGATAAATGTAAATAATCGTGACGGCCCAATTGTAAGTTTCTCGAGATCTTAACAGCTCATTTTTCATCTCTTGTTCTTGTAATCCATGAAGAAGGTCTGCAATTTGGAGCATCCTCTTCCTAGTAAGTTCAGCTTCATCCCATAAGGAAGGTGGAATATCAGCTTGACTATCTATTTTTATTGTTGTCATCACTTGATGGGACAAATTTTCATAAGTATCATGTAATGTTTTATACTTCGCAATTAATTCTTGCGATTTTTCCTGTGTATCTTTTTTTTCAAGTTCTTCAATCGCAATTTGGATATTTTTACGAGATTCTTCCCAAGCATTTACCTCAGCTTGGACCGCTTCATCAGAATGTCGTGTCGTTATTTCCCTTGCCTCTCTACCAATATTCAAGGTCTCGTACTTAATGATTGAGGCCATTTCTGTTCGTTCATATAACTCATTAACAACAACATTCATATTCACTGTTGATTGCTCAAGCATATTCATTAAGATAACGACAATAATTGATATTAATAATAGTAATGATCCTATACTCGCATAGAGCTTTGTTTTGAATTTCATATGGCCTCCGCTTAACATGTATTCTATCTATGATTATAACGTGATCTATTTAAATTTTCAGATAACTACCAATATTTACTATTTTTTTAAACAAACGTTTATTTTTTACATATTTTGTTTCTAATATACTTTATATTCTTTTAGATCGTCTACCCATTATTTTATTCCACTTGAAAAATAATGAGATTTCTCTAGAAGATACTTTCCGTTGAGATATTTTTAGCTTTCAATGAAAAGTATCTAATAGTTGGATTTCTATCCCTAAATGACTATGAGCCAAAGTAAAGGCCCAGTCCTATGACTGAGCCTAAATATTCCAAATTATTTTATTCTTCTTGCAGCTTGCTGAAGCGGATCCCATACACCATTATACGGAGGAGCGTAAGCTAAATCTAAATCTAGCAATTGCTCGGTTGTCATAGAATGAAATAAAGCTGTTGCAAGTACATCGATTCTTTTATCAATCCCCTTTTCTCCAATAATTTGTCCGCCGAGAATTTTATGTGTTTCATTATGTACGACTAATTTTAAGGTCATTTTTTTAGCATTTGGATAATAGCCTGCAATATCTGACGTTTTAATCGTTACGGTTTGATATGGAATGTTTAATAATTTTGCTTCTCTTTCTGATAACCCTGTCCTTCCAAGTGATAAACGGAAAAATTTTATAATTGAAGATCCTACTACACCCTTAAAGGTTTTTGGAATATTGATCATGTTTAGTCCTGCGATTTGCCCTTGCTTATTTGCATGTGTTCCTAGTGCAATATGGTCATCCTTTTCTTTGATTCGATGATATTGCGTGGCACAATCACCTGCTGCATAAATATCTTCAATATTAGTTTGCATATACGCATTTACCTGGATTGCACCATTAACACTTGTCATAATTCCAGTCTTATCTAAAAAGGATGTATTAGGCCGCACGCCAATTGCGATTAGTACAAGATCTGTCTCAATCTCACCTTTATCAGTCTTAACATATTCAATATGTTTTTTACCGAGAAACGCTTCTACAGATTCTCCCATTCTAAGAACAATGTTATGATTTTTTGCTTCTTCATGGATAAGTTCTGCCATCTCTGCATCGAATATTTTTGCTAATTGTTCATTTCGTTCAATGATTGTTACCTTCTTACCCAATTCCACAAAACTCTCAGCCATTTCAAGGCCAATATAACCGCCGCCAATAACTGTAACATTTTTTACATTGCCTTGAAGGGATTCCATGATTTGCTTTGCATCTGGAATTGTCTTTAAAGTGAAAACACCTGAAAGTTGCGCACCGTCCCACTCAGGTATTACTGGACTTACTCCAGTTGCGATAAGGAGTCTGTCATAAGATAAGTTGAACTTTTCACCATTTGCATGGTTGATTCCATTCACTTGTTTATTTCTTGTGTCAACTTGACGAACTTCATGTAAGATTCGTGCATCAATTCCGTATTTTTCTTTAAATTCAAATTGTGTCCGAGCAATTAATTTATCTGTTGAATCAATTTTATTACTAATCACATAAGGGAGTCCACATTGACCATATGAGTATACTTCTCCCATTTCAAGAACAGTTATCTGATGTTCTGAGCTATTCCTTACAATTTGCATGGCAGCACTCATTCCCGCTGCATCTCCGCCAATAATAATAATCTTCATCTTTATCCCTCCACTTGCTTATTTTCCCTTTCCACTTTACTTTTTAAACGTAAAATGTTGCGGTGAGCACACATTTAGGGACAACATACACACAATGATTGCTTTAAATAGCTCTGGATGAATATTCCTACATTATTATATAGAATTAGTGCGCTTAATTTGCTGAATGATAAAAAAACAGATCCCGACTATTAGATCTGTTTTAAAATCCTTTCTCTTTGTTGAAAAGTTGCTATATGTGAAACACCTAATTCCTGCAAAAACTTCTTGTTTTCTCTTACATATTTGCCAAGATCATCGGGATAGTGCGAATCAGATGATAGGGTAATTGGCACACCATTCCTTACGATTATCGATAAAAAATCAGCAGATGGACACATTTCTTTGACAGGATAACGATAAAATAAACCTGCGTTCACTTCTGTTGCCGTATTTGTTTCAACTAATGCATCAGCTATGCGCTCATACCATTTACGATTAAATGTTTCATTGTTCACTTTGTAATTAAACACTTTTAAATTATCTAAATGCGCGACAAAATCAAACATATTTGAACGAATCATATGTTCAACCGTCACATAAAAACGAGTATAAAGCTCTTCTAAATTACTTTTTGCAAACCGAGATGCTGTTTGCGGATTATCAAATCCCCAGCCGTCAACATAATGAACAGAACCAATAACATAGTCCCATGGTTTTCCTGCTAATAGTCCTTCAAGTTCTTGCTCTTGTCCTATAAAATAATCAGCTTCAATTCCTAACTTTAATAATACACCTTGTTTTTCCCAACGTTTTTTTGCAGCTAAAATCGCTTCAACAAATCGATCCATTCTTTCTGTCATGACATTCTTTAACCAATATGATTGCAATTCACCAATTGGATCTGCAGGATCAAGAATTAACGCTTTTTCAAAATAATGTTGAGTTTCTTTAAAACGGTATAAATGATCGACGATCCCGACCTCTTTCAAGCCAATTTGCTTAGCTTTCTTCAAATATAAATCAAGCCACTCTTCGCTGTAACAACCAGAAGAAAGCCTTTTTTGCAGCTGATTTACTTGATATTCGACTTTTTCCCTTGACCCTTTTTCTAATTCTTCATTTGTTTCAAAATATCCGAGTGCTTTTGCCGTACGTTCAAGCCAGTTAAACGAATACGGACCTTCCTCTAGATGTACATGATAATCAATTAACATTTGATTAACTCCCCTTCGCTATCGTCCATCGTTTATACCATTCATTCCATTCCTTTGGACAAGGCTTATCACTTATAACTTCGTTAAAATGTCTTGCCTCTCCAAAGGAATAAAAAGATGGAATACCTACTTTTGATGAATCAGCAAGTAATATATTATACTTGCTTCTTGCCATCATTTTCGCTGAAACAAGTGATTCATCTAAATCATAATCATAGATTGACTCTGCAACAATTCCCCCGCAGGATATAAATGCTTTATCCATATACATGTGATTTAACCATTCAAGGGTCATTGCACCGGAAACCGAGGATTGGGCAGGATTTGTAAAGCCTCCTAACAAGATAACCTTTCCAGTCATCCTTTTCTCTTCAATTGCTAGATTAAAACGATCTGCTGCAGCAATTGAATTGGTTACAACGGTTAGGTTTTGAATATCTTGGATGTAATCGGCTAGATGAACCGTCGTCGTCCCAACATCGACAGCGATTGTATCACCATGATTGATACGTGTGACTGCTTCAATCGCTATTTGCTGCTTTTCTTTTCGATTAATATCCAGCTTCCGCAAGTATGCCTGCTCTTTTTCTAATTTTGAATATAAGGTTGCTCCGCCATGAACCCTAGAGATCTTTTCTTGTTCTTCCAACTCTGTTAAATCTCGTCGAATTGTTTCAGGTGTCACCGAAAACTTCTTTGCCATTTTTGCAACTGATACACGTTTCTCCTCATTTACCCATTGAATAATTAACCGATGACGTTCTTCCTTGAGTTGGCTCATGATAAAGCGATGACATCCTCTGGTTCTACGAATAAATTATATTCCAATCCTTTCTCAAAGGAGAATGCACGATGATGTAATTGCTCTGTTGTAAATTGTTTGTCATCTGTATGAAAAACAGTTCGGATGACATTTCCATTCATGATTGAATCACCTGCAACAGCACGTAATTGGTATGAGGAAGGGTGAATGTCAAAATGAATTGACTCTGGGCGAATCGCATATTTATCTGCAGACACTTGTAATTGATTCCCGACTAATTTTGCTAATTGTTCTTTTGAAAAAACATTATAATGACCAATAAAATTAGCAACAAACTCTGTATTAGGTTTTGTATATATTTCAGCCGGTGTACCTTCTTGTGCAATTTTGCCATTATTCATAACGAAAATACGATCTGAAACCGTCATAGCTTCTTCTTGGTCATGTGTAACAAGGATCATCGTCATCTTCAATTCACGTTGAATTTCACGAAGTTCAACTTGAAGATGTTTACGAATTTGTGCATCAAGGGCACTTAATGGCTCATCAAGCAACAATACGTTAGGGCGTACAACGAGAGAACGAGCTAACGCAACCCGTTGCTGTTGACCACCAGAAAGCTCATGTGGATATGCATGCTTCTTCTCTTCTAATCCAACAAGCTTTAGCATTTTATCAACTTCAATTGCCACTTCATTAGCAGGTTTTTTCAACATTTTTAAACCGAAAGCTACATTTTCAAATACACTCATATTCGGAAATAACGCATACGATTGGAACACCATTCCAACTTTCCGATTTTTTGGTGCAACATTTTTCATGTTTTTGCCATCAATTAAGACTTCACCTGTTGTTAAATCTGTCAAACCAGATAAAATACGCAAAATTGTGCTCTTTCCACAGCCACTTGGTCCTAATAACGTAACAAATTCACCGTCTTTTATTGTCATATCGATTCCTGAAAGAACATCTGTATCTTTGTATCGTTTCACAACGTTTTTTAATACTACATCACTCATGCACTTGTCATTCCTTTCGCTTTTTTCGTTAATGCCGCCATTACGATCGTTAAAATCCCCATCAACACAATGTAAACAAACACAATCGCACTAGCAAGATGACCACTTGTGCTCAATTTTTCCATTAAATAGATTTGAACGGTTTCAAAGCGGGAACCAACAACAAGATTAATCAAAACAAATTCACCAAATAAAATAGAGAAAGATAATAACACCGAAACAAATAATCCTGGATAAACAGATGGCAGCAACACTCTTCGGAAAGCTTCTACTTTTGTGGCACCTAATAACTCAGCTGCATCCATTAACTGTCGTCCTTGAATGTTTCGTAAGCTATTTCTTGTTCCTTGATACATATAGGGAAGAACACTAATGACGTATACTCCGATAACAGCGATAATCATCGGCAAGCTTGTTCCTGAATAAAAACGGATTAACCCGACTGCTAAAATAACACCAGGAAAGGCATACACCATTACAACACTTGCTTGAAACCACTTTTCCAATGATGGGTAGTATAAAACGATAACGAAAATCGCCGGTACAATAAACAAAATTGAGATCAAAACTGCTCCACCTGAAAGAAGAATAGAACGACCAAATGCTTCGATAAAACGTGAATCTTGAAATAAAGCTGTCAACCACTCAACAGTTAATCCCTCAGGTAAAACTGTTTTATTCCATTCTGTAGAAAATGCATATAGCGCAGTCGCTACTATTGGCAAGGTTAAATAAATTCCAATCAGAATAAGCATAACGATTGTCAATTTTTTCATCGTCCTGACAAGTCCTTTCTTGTTTTCTTAATAAGCCATTCGTTAAGCAGCATTCCGACAATCATAATAACTCCAAGTAATACGGCAATCGCACTAGCAAGTTCAGGTTGTGCAAAAATATCTCCTTGAATAAGCGCCCCAATACGAATTGCTGCTAGATTATAATTGCTGCCGGTTAATGCATATGCAGATGCATAGGCACCAAATGCATTTGCGAACAAGATCGTAAATGTCCCGATAACACCAGGAAATATAATCGGCAGTCCGATTTTTTTCCAAAACATAAATGTAGAAGCGCCAAGTAACGCTGCAGCCTCTTTCCATTGCATCTGTATCCCAAAATAAATTGGATATAATAGCATGACTGCGAGCGGAAGTTGAAAATAAATATAAATAAGCAAAAGACCTGACCAACTATAAAGGGAAAAAGATAAATCCCAGCCGAATTTTTCCATTGCTAATGTAAAAAGTCCGCTATTACCAAGTAAAACGATAAATGCAAAAGCAAGTGGAACGCCTGAAAAATTAGATGTTAAATTTGAAAGGACCAATAATCTTTCACGTACTTTTTCGGAAAAGGATGTCATTGCATAAACACCCAGCAAGGAAGCGATTAATGCAATCAATGCTGACACAAAGGAAAGAACTAAACTATTCTTAAATCCTTGCAAAATATATGAGTTTGTTAACACTTCTTGATAATGTTCAAATGTAATACCCTCACTATTTGAAAAACTACTAACCAGCATATAGATAAGTGGTACTAGGAAAAAGAATGTCATCAACAAAGCGAACGGAACTATTATTAAAAACACACGTTTATTTCCATTCATCATGCAGTCTCCCTTTTGAAATTTGTAAAAGATTTAAAGCTTTAATTAGAACAGCTCTCAAATCTGGAAATGATATTTTAATAGGGGAGCAATCGGCTTTTCACCGATTGCTTTTGTTATACTATCAGAATTTATATTTTAATGTTGATAGTATGAGAAAAACTA
Organism: Metabacillus sediminilitoris; assembly: GCF_009720625.1. Lineage (NCBI taxonomy): Bacteria > Bacillati > Bacillota > Bacilli > Caryophanales > Bacillaceae > Metabacillus > Metabacillus sediminilitoris. Next base: position 499,745 of record NZ_CP046266.1, on the reverse strand, counting down.
AGGCTTTCGCCATTAGGGCTTGGCGATAAGCCAAGTTTTTCTAATGTTCTCTTTTAAACGATTATTCTAGAAATGAGTTTTACTATATTCAACTAGTCCAGGTATGGTGAGCGGGACCATCGCTTCTGAGGGATCAATTCCAAGTAAATGACAGGCTAACGGCGCTACTTGAAGCTGAGAAATCAACTGCTCTTGCACAACTGGTTTTACTTTATTTGAAGCAATAAATAACGGTACATGGCGATCACTAGCCGTATTGCCACCATGGTTTCCATCAGACGTCATCCCATGATCCGCTGTCACAATAATGTCATATCCAAGCTCCATCCATTTAGGTAATGTAAGAGCCAGTAATGCATCTGTTGCTAAAACTCGATTTCGATATTGAACAGAATCTGCTGTAAATTTATGTCCATCATCATCGACATTCATCGGATGAATATAGAGAAAATCAGGTTCTTTCTCTGAAACAAGCCACTCAGCTTCTGCAAATAAATGACTATCAGGATAATGATCTTCAAAATAAAACAGGCCATTCTCAATAGGTGCGTGCTTGTCCAATTGAATACGATCGATCCCATGTCGAAACGGTGCATGATTATAGAGCTCACTTACCCAATAATAAGCAGCTGCAGCAGTTACTTTCCCGCTGCGTCTAGCTAAATGAAATATGCTTTCCTGTGTTGATAAGCGAACAACACCATTGCCTACAATTCCATGGAGGATTGGCGGCGTTCCGGTTAAGATCGTTTCATAGAGAGGTCTTGATAATGAAGGAACCTCTGATTTCACTTCATAACGTGCAACTTTGCCATGTTCAACAAGATGTTGCATAAACCCCATATGTGAACACGCTGTATCATAACGAAGCGCATCCACAACAATCATAATTAATCGATTATTTAACATGGATCAATACCTGTTCTTGCCAAATTTGCGGAATGTTTTTTGTTGTTTCTTCCCAAGCCTTTTGATCAGCCACTGGTTTTGCATTTTCATACATTTCATCTGGTAATAGAAGTGATTCTACATCTTCTGATAATTCAACATTTTCACGAATTGGGCGTGCATAGCCTTTTGCTAAATTTTCTTGACCTTCATCCGAAAGAATGTATTCACGAGTCAACATCGCAGCATGCGGGTTTTTAGAATATTTGTTAATAATTGTTGCATAACCTGAAGTGACAGATGCCTCTTTTGGAATCGTCACATCAAATCGCTTTGCATCAATTTGTTCACGATAGCCTAATGCATTAAAGTCCCACATTAATGCGACATCAACTTCACCTTTTTCTAAGTTTGCAACACTTGGATCAATCGATGTTAATCTACCTTTCTTTGCTAATTCCGCAAAGAAATCGATACCAGGTTGTATATTGTTCTCATCTCCACCGAATGCATAGGCAGCTGCTAAGATAGCGAATTGGGCTTGGTTTGCTGTTAATGCATCACCAATACTTACTGTGAAATCGCCATTCTTAATATCTGCCCAAGAAGTTGGTGCATTTTTAACATTATTCTTATCAGTCATTACTGCCATCGAACCTGTATAACCAACAACCCAGTCTCCATTATCATCCTTTGCCCAATTTGGAATTTCATCCCAGTATGAAGTTTTATATGCTAGTGTCAAGTCTTGGTCCTCAGCAATTGGTCCGAAGGCAATCCCAACATCACCAATGTCCGCTGTTGCGTCTTCTTTTTCTGCAGCAAATTTTTGTAATTCCTCTGCACTAGACATATCTGTATCAGTATGTTTTAATTGATATTTTTCACCAAGCTCGTTCCAAGTTTCCACCCAGTTTGCCCAAGTATCAGGCATTCCAACTGAATTTACTTCCCCTTCTGTTTTTGCTTTCTCTTCTATTTCAGCTAATGTCAGCTTGTTATAATCAGTTCCTTCGCTTGAACTAGGTTCATTTGATGTATCATTTGATGAACATGCCGCTAACATAGAAACTGTCATAATACCAATAATTCCTTTTTTCCAATTATGATTCCAAGACATTGTTTGTTTCCTCCTAAATATGTTTGTTTTATATTTGTTTGACACTCTGAATATACTAAACAAATATTAAGCAAACATATTGCTTGTCCAAATCATTTGTAAATCTCTATTTACAATTCATTTACATCCAACATGAATACTAGGAGGAGCATAACTTAGTTTCCTTATATCAAAAAAGACAACCTCCAAAATTGGAAGTTGTCTTTTTATACTATATTTATACTATATTCCTGAAAACTTAATTCTCAGCTAATTTAGATACTGCCGGTTTCCCTGAAGGATTTCCCTCTATAGTATCTTCTTGTTTTGCTCGTTTAATAAAGAACGCTAGAATAAGTGCTGCGACAGCAATAAAGGTTGATACAAAGAACGAATAATTAATTCCTTCTAACATAGCATTCATACCAATCTGTTGTTGCATTTCAGCCAGTGCTGCTTCTGTCGGCTGTCCACTTGCATTTTTCATCGCATCTTCTGTTAATTGCTTTGCAATTGTTTCTGTATGGTTTGACATCACCGTTACTAACAATGCTGTTCCAATAGCGCCAGATACCTGGTTTAATGTATTGTTCATAGCAGTACCATGCGGATAGAATTGCTTTGGCAATTGATTTAAACCATTTGTTGAAACAGGCATCATCACCATCGACATTCCAAACATACGAATCGCATGTACAATCATTAGGTATTGGTAAGAAGTATCTAAAGTTAAGTTACTGAATAAATACGTCGCTATAGCTGTAATCGATAAACCAACAATCGCTAATATACGGCCGCCAAACTTATCAAATAATCTCCCTGTAATAGGTGACATGACTGACATCAAGACCGCCCCTGGCAACAGCATTAACCCCGCATCTAGCGGGGAAATACCGCGAATTGTTTGAACATAAATAGGCAATAGTAAAAATCCGGAAAACAGAGCCATATTAACGATAATCGTGATAGATGATGATAGAGAAAACATTGGGTATTTAAAAACATTGAAATTAAGCATTGGATTGTCAAGTTTTCCTTGACGTAAAATAAACCAAACTAAAGAAATAATCCCTATGATAATCGTTGCATACACATGAGGACTATCCCAGCCCCTACTGCCTGCTGAACTAAAACCATAGAGCAATCCTCCAAAGCCTAAGCTTGATAGGAGAAGTGAGAAGAGATCAAGACTGATACTAACGTTCTCTTTTTTATCCTTAAGCAAGAAAAAGCCGATCAATAGAACCACAATAGCAATTGGCGTTATAAAATGGAAAAGCATTCTCCAATCATAATGTTCCACGATCCATCCTGATAATGTCGGTCCAATCGCAGGTGCAGACATTAAGATTAAACCGAAGACACCCATCGCCGCTCCTCTTTTTTCCACTGGAAAGCTTACTAACATTACATTCATTAATAATGGCATTAAGATTGCTGATCCAGCAGCTTGAACCATCCGTGCAGTTAATAAGATAGGAAAGACATGGGCAACACCAGCAATTAATGTACCGGCTGTAAATAATCCCATGGCAGTTAAGAATAGATGGCGAACAGAAAATTTTTGAATTAAGAAAGCTGTCGTTGGAATTAAAATACCATTCACCAACAAATAACCTGTCGTCAACCATTGAACGGTCGATGTATCTATATCCAAATCCACCATAATAGACGGAAGAGCGATGTTAAGTAATGTACTATTTAAAAACGCAATAAAAGCCCCGATCATTAAAATAGAAAGTATTCCGTAAGGGGGGCGTTCAAACGTATTTATGGAATGATTCACTGTTATTCCTCCTCTATACAAACAGTTCATTTTTTAGACTTTGATTTCACACAGACAATATCATATACTATGAGTTCAAATATTGCAATCAAAAAAACCCTTGATTTTTCTATGTTTGTATCAAGAAAAGAAATCGTGTACTATAACTTTTATACAGGTAGTCTAATAAAAACTAAAGGTGATTATATGAACGACAGGAAACAGCATGTAATTAAAATGGCTCACCAATTATTTATCGATAAAGGATTTCAAGCTACATCCATTCAAGATATATTGGACTATAGCGGAATTTCTAAAGGAACATTTTATAATTATTTCTCTTCTAAAAACGAGTTATTAATGGAAATTTTCAAAACTCTTTACCAGAAGATGGATAAAGAACGTAGTGAATTACTCATCGGTCAAGATCCTTCTAACATTGAAGTTTTTATTAAACAAGTTGAAATGCAAGTAAATATGAATCGAAAGAATATGTTAAGTTCTCTTTTTGAAGAAGTAAGCTTTCTGAGTGATGCTGAACTTAAACAATTTTTTAAAAAAGGTCAGTTAAAAATGATTCGCTGGCTATACAAACGATTTATCGATATCTTCTCAGAAACCAAGAAACCCTATTTGTTAGATTGTGCCATCATGTTCATTGGTATCCTCCACTTTAACCTAAAATATAATGCAATGGCACATGGGTCAAATGGAGATGTCGATCAAGTAGTTCGTTACAGTGTTGAACGAGTAGTCAAAATGGTCAACGAAGTATCAGAAGCAGGTAAACAATTAATTCAACCTGAGCTTTTAGAACGATGGATGCCAGAAAATAATAGTAATTTAGCCTTTAATCAAAGATTGTACCAAATAATCTTTACATTAAAGAAAACATTTACTAGTACAGAGCAATCAAAATACATTGAGTTATTGGACTTTATACAAGATGAACTATTTCATTCTAAGACTCCACGTAAATTCTTAATCGAAAGTGCATTATTTTCTCTAAAAGCAAACGAAGCATTAATAAATCAAACGGAATTTAAAGAACTTGATCAACTCGTTTCAGATTATATAGCAAATTGTTAACAATTTAAAAACGCAAACACTTTTTACGATTCTAAAGGTGTATGCTTCTGGAAATTATCAATTCTTCCAATAGTAAAAGGAATCCTTGCAGTGGATTCCTTTTATAATTTACTAGCAGTATTCTTTTGGTTAATATTGTTTTTTCAGTAAATTCATCGAAATAAGCATAGTAAATGAGATGAGTAAAATGATAAACACCCACAGCCAAGCTAATTTCATATTACCAGATTCCATCGCCAAATAAATTGCCGTTGGAATGGTTTGTGTCCTTCCTGGAATATTTCCGGCGAACATTAAGGTTGCCCCGAATTCTCCTATTGCCCGTGCAAAGCTTAATATTGCACCTGAAATAATTGATTTTGATGATAAAGGCAGTGTCACTAATAAGAATACCTTTAACTCGTTTGCTCCATCCACTCTCGAAGCATCCTCAATATCGTGATCGATCGTTTCGAACCCCGTTTTAGCCGATTGATACATAAGTGGAAAAGCAACAACAGTAGCAGCAATAACTGCAGCCCACCAAGTAAAAATGATCGATTGGTTAAATGCCCATTCAATCAATTCGCCAATAAAAGAGTTATTCCCAAACATGACGATTAATAAAAAACCAACAACAGATGGAGGGAGAACTAATGGTAAAAGTAAAAAAGTATCAATAACCGATTTCCCTTTAAACTTTTTATGTGCCATCATTTTTGCCGTAACTACGCCAACTATTAATACAATAATGAGAGAAAAAATAGCAACTTCAAGCGATAATTTAACTGGTGACCAAAATAATTCCGTATCTGTCATGTTAAGAGTGTTCCTTCTTCTTTAAGTGTATTTCTTTTAAATGTAGTAAAAGATTATATTTTTTATCGTTTATTTGTGATACATGAGAACATGTTAGGTTCTCCATTATGCTTGTCTGAATTGATACACTCATTTCTCCTACAGCATGTTTTTGACTATCCATTTTACCCATTCACTTAAACTCTTTTTCTGTTCATGATGTGAAGTCTAAAAAATACATTTTACGAGATAATCATAATAATGGTTGTTAATTTTTATTGATTTTTTATAAACAAAATCCATTTTCTCATAAAGTCTACGTGCTTTCACATTTTTCTTATCTACATTTAAGGAAATTGTTCTGTAACCCTGCTCTTTTGCTTCATAGATTACACCTTTAAGCAGGTCTGTCCCAATTCCTTGACCTCCAAAAAGTGGATTCACACTTAATGTGTCTAAATAGTAATCTGCAATATCTGCTTCACTATCTAGTTTAACCTCTTTGCTCGTTATATTTTTTAAATGTTTACGAATTGATTCATCAAGCTTCCATGCATCCTTTCCGTGATATGCAATGGCAATACCAACAGGTTCATCATCAATAATTTTAACAAGGCAATTGTGATAACTTAATCGATTTACCTCTTGACTGAAGTATAGCTCTAACCTCTTAAGGACTTTGTGCTTTTCCTTTTCCCCTGTTAATACATCTGCGATATCATCAATTGCATCATAAATAAGCACAGCTGCTTTTGCACTGTCCTGCTTTATAGCTTCTCTAATTGTTATGTTAAACACCTACTTATGCATTTTAAAACCATCATCTTTTACGTTCTTATAATGGCATAGAGAGAAATGGAAACAAATAAAAATCCAAATAGTAATAAAACCAACCATCTCTCCCCCTTTATCTATTCCTTAGGAAAGTGAACCTATGATCATGCCCATTTTTGCAAGTCAATACAAAGATTCCTGTATGCATCTGATTCATGTTTCATTCCTAATTCCCCATAGATTTTAGCCAACCATTGCAGCGGTTTTGGATCACTAGGATACAGTTCCATTTCCCAGCTAAAGCATTCTATCGCTTTATCAAATTGTTTAAATTCATAATACAACTCTCCGAGGATATTCATTTGATCAAGAGATTCACTCAACTTAATCATTGTATTAATTTTTTCGAAAAGTTGAAGATTTCCATGCGCTTCTTTAAATGAATCCAGCCAGTTTTTAATAAAATCTAATTCATTTGTTTTAAGTAATGAAATGACATATTTAGTAAGAAGCATATCCGCTTTTTCAGGAAACAAGGAAATAACAGCTTTTATGATGCTATTAAGCACTTCTGGGCGTAAAGAATGAGCATCTAAATCCATAATCTCTAACATTTCTCCAAAGGAATGTACTTGTGCATGACTTAGCTTGAAGTTATGGTTATTCATCATAGTAAAGGCTTTTTGGACTTTTTGTTGTTTGACATAATTGTAAAATAAATCTTGTTGTAGTGGAAGGAAGACAGGTAATTGATCCGATAACTGTTCTAAAATATATTCAGTTTCGGTTTCATTAAAATGCTGGTCAAGTAGTTTTGTAAGATATTGATAGTAGTCAATAGAAGGGGTTATTTGGAGCTTAGACATCGTTACAGCAATCACATCGATCCATCTTGCTTCTTTTTCTAAACGGTCGATAAGCTGCTGAAAACTGATATCGTTTTCTAGCTGAGAATACAGTATTTTTTCAGCAAAAATACCATCTGTTGCAAGTACTTCCTCAGGCTTTCTACTGTATAAAACAGCATATTTATTAAAATTCATGTCACTTGCAAGCGATTTTACCAAGCTATGCTTTGGCGCGAAATCCATTAAAATTCGAATAAGCTGATAGCCTAATAACAGCTGGCCATTACGACGGTATTTATAAAAATCAGTTTTTATCTCATTAAACAACTGCTTTTTTGGAATAAACGATTCAAAGAAAGTTAATATAAATGCTTTTTCATATGGGGAATAATACATTTCTAATTTTTTTAATAATTGCTTGAAGCTGATCATTTGACAAGGGTGATTGGAAGAAAGTAAAGCATGGATGAACGGGTGGGGGAAATCAAAAACCATACCTTCTTTAAATGCATGCTCAATGTATGATTGACGTCGAAGTTTTATCGCTTTAGCTGCTGTTAGGAAATGATTTTTATAAAAAAACAGGTAGTACAATTCATTGTTATCACTATATGCTTCAATGATTTCACCTTGCATATAGATCACAGCTCTTTCTGCTTGAAGTTGAATCGGCTTTTGATGATGATAAATGAAAAATTGCGCTTGTTCCATAGTGGATTCCCCCTTTTATAAATTAACTATAACATAGTTTAGTTGGAAACTCATTTTTGCCGGAATTCTTAGGCACGACATGCCCAACACAAATGCGGGCTTTTTTTATGGTCCAAAATGAATGAATCCTCTTGCTTAAAAACTTGCGCTTTTATGGTATTTTATTTATATCTCATACAAATTTATGATAAGCAGGTGTACGAAATTGGATATCAAACATTTACAATACTTTATTGAGGTCTCAAACCATAAAAGTTTTTCACGTGCTGCTGATCATTTATTTATTACACAACCAACCATTAGTAAGATGATAAAGAACCTTGAATCGGAGTTAGGTGTAGAACTCTTTGACAGGTCAAGAAAGCAATTAATCTTAACAGATGCTGGACACATCATTTTAGAGCAGGCAAAATTAATTGATAAAGCCTTCCAGAATTTAAAAGTAGAATTAGACAATCTTACAGGACTTAAAAAAGGTCATATCCGTATCGGTCTGCCGCCAATTTTTGATGCACATCTTTTTTTAAAAGTCGTAAGTATTTTTCATGAAAAATATCCCGGAATTACGTTTGAATTAGTGGAGAACGGTTCTAAAAAAATTGAAGAAGATGTCGAAAAAAATCTTCTTGATGTTGGTGTCATTGTGCTTCCGACAAATGACGAGGTATTTGATCATTTCTCTTTAATGAAAGAAGATTTAAAGCTAATCCTCCATCCTTCACATCCACTAGCAGAGAAAGAGAAAGTTAATTTAGAAGAATTGGCAAATGAATCATTTATATTGTTTAATAAGGACTTTGTCCTAAATGATCGAATTATTCTATCTTGCAAAAAGGCAGGATTTAATCCACATATTATTTCAGAAAGTTCACAACGGTCTTTTATCGAAGAAATGGTTGCTAATAAGTTTGGAGTTTCCCTTTTGCCAGCAAGTATTTGCCATCATCTCCACAAAGATGTTAAATCAATTGATATTGTAAATCCTTCTATCAGCTGGAACCTTGCAGTTATTTGGGTCAAAAATGGATATTTCTCCTTTGCTGCCAGAGAATGGATACACTTTTCGAAGGAACAACTCAAACAGTGTTATCAAAAAAGTTAATACATTTTATCTATAAAAACGACTCTTATTAGTGTGAGAGCCGTTTTTTTAATGATACTGTCAATACTTGTAAGCATTTACATAGATAAAAGCTATATTTTATATGAATTCTAACCATTTTACTAATAGTACAATGCGACTTACACTTGTTACAGGTAAGAAAAACCTTTTAATAACATGGATTTGTTTTTTTACAATCTAAAATCCACTAGTGGAAAGGATGTAACAAAATGATAGCAAAAAAAGCGAAAGATAGCCGAATTATTAATACTGCACAAGTGTTATCTTGTGATTTAAATAACTACAACACATTGTTTGGCGGCGTTTTGATGAAAAAACTTGATGATGCTGCTACATTATCAGCCCGCAGACATTCCAGAGTGAAAGAATGTGTGACAGCATCTACAGATTCAATCGATTTCTTATGTCCGATTCATCAAACAGATTCAGTCTGTGTAGAATCGTTTGTAACCTATACTGGAAAAACATCAATGGAAATCTTCTGTAAGGTTATTGCTGAAGATATGATGAATAGTGAGCGCCGGATTGCAGCAACAGCATTTTTGACGTTTGTTGCACTTGATGAACAGAAAAGGCCTGTTGAAGTTCCAAATATTATTCCTGAAACAGAAGAGGAAAAATTCCTTTACAACACAGGTAAAGAAAGAGCAGAAATTCGTAAATTAAGAAGACGAAAAAGCAAAGAATTAGCTGAATATATTTCACTTGAAAAACCTTGGGACAAATAAGAGGAGGAAAAATTCATGTTAACTTTATCGAGCATTGATGAACTAAAAGCTACAAACGAAGATCTTAAGAAGTTAAAAAAAGATTATCCTGCCCTTTATGAAAAACTTTTGGATATTATTAAACTTACCTATTCATTTCAATTTAAATATCATTATATGGGTTGTTTACTTATGGACGAAAATCCTGATAAATACTCTCCTAATTCTGTGTACGGTTCAGTACTGCGATTGTATAAAAAAGAACTGCAAAAGGTAAAAGAAGATCAAAATTTTACCGTGTTAAAACAGTTTTTAGCTAAATTTAGAAATACTGGTTACGCAAAAATTAGTCTATTAGTACTTGGTATGTCACCTGAATCATTAACTGGTCCTTCTATGATTAGATAAGCTTGTATCCTGCATTTTTCAAACTATATTTTTCATTATTTGCTTCAGGAAGATAATGAATGAATCCCTCTAGATACATTCCGATTTCAGGTAGTAGTTTAAGCCGATTATCCAGTTTGCACTTATAGCTTGCGGCCAGGCTCTCCTACTTCAGACTAATAGCCGATCTTTTTTAGTAGAAAGATCGGCTTTTTTATTCAATTTAAGAAAATACTTATGTATTAATTACATGGTGTGTCTGGGCTTGGACGTGCTTAGGGTAATACCTAATAGGAGCATTTACAGAAGTTAATGTTTGCCTTCAGTGTAAATTTGAAACTCTACGCCAAACTTATCTGTTACATTGCCATAAGCCGGACTAAAAAATGTTTCTTGCAGCGGCATATTCACTTTTCCGCCTTCCTGTAATGCATCATACATTTTTCTTGCCTTTTCTGGATCTTTCGTTGAAATACAAATTGTTACTTGATTTCCACTTTGATGTGGTTGACCAGGAAAAGTATCACTAAACATCAGTTCTGTTTCACCAACTTTTAACGTCGCGTGCATAACACGGTCCTTTGCATCTTCTGGTAAAGGATATTCTGGATTTTCCGGTCCCTCTTCGAAAGATTGCATATAAAGAACTTGTGCATCTAAAGCATTTTCATAAAATTTGATTGCTTCCTTTGCATTTCCATTCATCACTAAGTAGGGAATTAATCGCACTGTCAAAGTATTCAGCTCCTATAGTCATTAAATTTTTTACTAGCCTGCATGATCAATAGATCTTCAATTCAACAATTCAATTGACACTTTTCAATACTGCCTATCTCCTATTATTACCCATAATCACATTATAAACCAAGAACAAATGTTCGTAAATAGAAATTTATCAATAACCATGTTTTTATTTGAATAGTTCATTTTTGAGCTAAACACTGCATGACTTTTATTAACAAATAAATCACGACTATTCGTGAACCATGCTCCCTTTCCATTTTTTTGGCTCTTTTCAAAAAGATTGTTGTTTTTTAAGTAAAAAACTATTTAATATTTAAGGTTGATTGGAGCGGAAGTGCGAGACTCCTGCGGGTGTAGCGGGACGGGTGAGACCCCGCAGGCGTTTACGCCGAGGAGGCTTACCGCCCGCCCCGCGGTCATCGTGCATCTCTCGCTGCAATCACCCCCTTCGCACTACTAAGTAAATAGCAACAAAGTTTGCGAAAACAGCTCTCTTAAAAAAGTTCTTATTAGTTAGACTAAAGTATTTTCAAAGAGGGTATTAAAGATTGAAAGGATAAAAAGGGTTTGGAGGAACAGATATGCAAGGTGTCCTATTTTCTTTAGCAGCTGGGGTCTTAATCAGTCTGCAATCAGTTTTTAATACGAGGCTCAGTGAAAAACTTGGGTTTTGGCAGACTAATACAATTGTCCATGGCTCAGGTTTTATTTTATCGCTGCTATTATTTTTAATAATAAGAGATGAAACTACTACCAAGTGGAATGAGGTTGAAAAGATCTACTTTTTAGGCGGGGTGTTGGGGGCGGTAATTGTTTATAGTGTTATGCAGGGCATGACAAAAATTGGTCCTACATATGCTGTTATTTTACTGCTAATCTCTCAGTTAATCATTGCACTAATCATTGATTCTCTTGGGTTATTTGGAACAGAAAAGGTACCTTTTACTATTAATAAAGCCATTGGAATCGTGATTATGATTGCGGGAATTATTGTTTTTAAATATAAATAATCCCTATATCGCACACAAATATCGTAGTGATAAGAAATTTTCCATTTTTGTGTATATAATAAAAAAGAGCCTCTCCAAAGGGAAAGGCTCTTTGCTAACTAGTTCAGCTCATTTTTAGAAGGAAAAGAGAAAAAGGGCAAGCGTAACAGTTTGCTCCTCCTCTATCCGGTTGGCAGCTTCATTTTATCCACGATTGAAGAAAAATAACTTCTGACAGTTCCCTTTTTTTGATTTTGCTTTTTAGAGATTTCTCCGTTGATTTGGCCATCAGCCGACAGTTTTAAAACTTCAATTTCCCGTTCATTGGCAACGAAATCCTCTTCAACTAGCTCAGGCGAGTAAATTTGCTTTCCATCCATTATACTGCGAATCGAGCAGGCTAACTCTTCACTTGGTCTGTCCTTCAATAGATAACCTCTTATATCCGCTTTTAATGCATAATGGAAATAACCATTCTTAGCAAAGTTTGTTAAAATTATGACTTTACATCCAAATGATTTGATAGATTCTGCTGCCTCAGGTCCGATTTTTTTAGGAATTTCAATATCCATGATACAAACATCCGGCTGTAATCGGTGTACAAGAGTAAGGACCTCTTCTCCATTTCTTGCCTCCCCAACCACTTCCATATCATCTTCCAAATTAAGAAGGGAACCTATTGTACCTAACAGCATTTCCTGATCCTCTGCAATGACAATTCGAATCATTATGTTCTCTCCTTATCTGGCAATTATGAAAGACTCTTCCTTTCAATTTGATAAGGGAGTCCGTCATAATTGTTGATGTCATAGTTCTGGTTTAGGTTTAGATTGAACAGACATACTCTTTCTAGCTAAAGATTTAACGTCTTTAAAGCTTACAAAATTCTTTTTCTTCTCATCCCATAAACGGAAACGAAGTGATTGCAAGCTTGATGCAAGGGTAATCGTTGGTACATTTTGTAAAGGCTCAGTGTTATTATGTGCCTCTTCTAGTTTGTAGTTTGGCACCCTTGGGCTTAAATGGTGAACATGGTGATAACCAATATTTCCTGTTAAAAATTGCATGATTTTTGGAAGCTTATAGTAGGAACTTCCTTCAACTGCTGCTAACACATATTCCCACTCTTTATTTTCCTCAAAGTAGGAGTCTTCAAAAGTGTGCTGTACGTAAAATAACCAAATACCTGCTGAACCTGAAAGTAAGAAAATAGAACCTTGTACTAATAGGACTGCCTTCCATCCGACAATCAAGCAGAGCAAACCTATCAGAGCAACGATTAATATATTCGTTAAGTAGGTATTCATGCGTTCCTTCTTTCTGGCGCCTTTGCGATTAAATCTGTTTTTAAGAAGGAAAACATAAATTGGTCCTAATCCAAACATAACGAAAGGATTGCGATAAAAACGATAGGCTAAACGAGTTTTAAGTGGTGCTGCCAAATATTCATCAACTGTAAGGGTCCAAATATCTCCTGTCCCCCGCTTATCCAAGTTACCACTTGTAGCGTGATGAACCGCGTGGTCATGCCCCCATTGATCAAAAGGGAATAATGTTAAAACACCAGTAATAGTCCCAATTATTCGATTGGCTCGACGACTTTTTAAAAACGAATAATGTGTACAATCGTGAAAAATAATGAACGTTCTTACTAAAAAACCTGCAGCTAACACAATTGGAACTAATGCTAACCAATAAGAAACAGACAAGCTTTCATAGGCAAGGTACCATAAAATAATAAATGGCCCGATTGTATTGATAATCTGCCATATGCTTTTTTGGGTTGTTGATTTTTCAAAAGGAGCAATTTGTTTTCTTAAACTTTTCGTATTATTTTGTAAGGTCATTTTGTTTGAATTCCCTTCCTTATGTTGTTAACTCGAATTATAGAGTAATTAAATGAATCATGTTAGTAGCAGGTGTCATATGCAGGGTATGACAAATGTCATGTACAAGATGTCACTTCAGATATCTTGTATAATACCCGATAAATATTTTTAGAAAACTTGGCTCTTCTCTAGTAATTATGGTGACATTTTTATTTTTTTCTTATACTTGTTCCATTCAAAGTAAAACTAAAAAATAAAACCACAATTCATACTTTGAGGATGTCATTAGCCCTGTGTTTTAGTTCACACCCTAAGGTTTCGTACCATTACAAAAAAAAAACAAAAATGCAGGTAATCTTAATATAATTTTTTAATTTTAAAATTAGAGTGATTCTCTTGCATTTCAAGTATAATGAACCATATTCAGGTTATGCATATGATGTATCTTTGAGAGAATCCTATATATAAGTCGGATAATATAAAAAAAGAGGTTATTACATGAGTAAAAAAAGTTTTGAGGACTATCATTTAAGCGATGAAATTAAAAGAGCACTTGTTTTGTTAAAATACAAAGCTCCTACAGAGGTTCAAAGTGAAGTAATACCGAAAGCCATGGAATATCAAGATCTAGTTGTGAAATCACAAACAGGGAGTGGAAAGACTGCCTCCTTTGGTATACCTATTTGTGAAATGGTTAATTGGGAAGAAAAAAAGCCACAAGCATTAATTCTTACACCTACTCGGGAGCTTGCTGTTCAAGTTCGAGAGGATATAACCAATATTGGAAGGTTTAAACGAATTAAAGCAATGGCGGTTTATGGAAAAGAACCTTTTGCAAAGCAAAAAGAAGAATTGAAGCAAAAAACTCATGTAGTCGTCGGTACACCGGGCCGTGTAATGGACCATATCGAAAGAGGAACACTAGTCTTAGACGATATCAAGTATCTTATCATTGATGAAGCGGACGAAATGCTAAATATGGGTTTTATCGAAGAAGTAGAAGGAATCATTAAAGAACTTCCTTCAAACAGAGTCACGATGGTCTTTTCCGCTACATTACCAAAAGATGTTGAAAATCTCTGTCATAAATATATGAAAAACCCTATTAATATCGAGATATTAGCTACAGGGATAACAACAAATACAATTGAACATCGTGTAATCGAAGTGAAAGAGAAAGACAAGATTTCACTGCTTAAAGACGTAACGGTCGTTGAAAACCCAGACAGCTGTATCATTTTTTGCAGAACGAAAGAAAACGTCGACAAAGTGTTTTCCGATTTGGAAGAATCCAATTATTCTTGTGAAAGACTCCATGGTGGATTAGAACAAGAAGATCGGTTTGCCGTGATGGATGGTTTCAAAATGGGTAATTTCCGTTATTTAGTCGCTACCGATGTAGCTGCAAGAGGGATTGATATTGATAGTGTGACACTAGTGATCAATTATGACATTCCAATGGAAAAAGAGAGCTATGTCCACCGAACAGGAAGAACCGGTCGAGCCGGCAATAAAGGAAAAGCAATTACATTTGTGACACCTTTTGAAGAGAAATTCCTAAAAGCAATTGAAACATACATTGCTTTTGACATACCACTAATGGAAGCTCCTACACATCAGGAAGTTGTTGCAGGATTAAATGAGTTTGAAGAAAAAAGTAGCGGCCGCCGCGTCGTTAGAAACAATAAAACTGCTCGAATAAACCAAGACATCATTAAACTCCATTTCAATGGCGGGAAAAAGAAGAAAATACGAGCTGTAGATTTTGTTGGTACGATAGCAAAGATTCCCGGAGTAACAGCAGATGATATTGGAATTATAACCATTCATGATCAAATGTCATATGTTGATATCCTTAACGGAAAGGGCTCACTAGTCTTACAGGCTATGGAGAATGCAACAATTAAAGGAAAAAGGTTAAAAGTTAGTAAGGCAATTAAATAATAATAGTAGTTAGTTACCATTTCTAAAGTGAACCACTTTCATGCAAGCAAGACTGCATGAGTGGTTCACTTTATATTTTTACCTTTTCACTTATTATTAGTGAATTGCGTTTGTAGATTTACCCCTTTTTTCCCATATTTACGCTCTAAAGAGACCATTTCTGCTATATCTCTTTCATATTTCTTTGCACATTCATAGGAACATGTTCTATTAAATATTATTCTGCTTTTTACTCCAATTCCATCGATTCCTTTTACTTCATAATATGTATCACCACTATCAAGAGATACTTTTTCACCACAAATCTTACAAGTCCATGCCCATCTCTTTTTTCTGTTCTTCTCCTTTAACTTCATTTCTTTAATAACTATTTTCATCGTATATCCCCCTTTTGCGTTCATACTATATAAAAGTTAATATTTCCCTTTAGATACGAATTAAGTGTGACTAGTCCATTATCATTTTCCCAAATGGTGTTAGAAAATTCAATCATTACCTATTCATACAAAACTAGGAAGAGGGGAATTCCCTGGATTAAGATATCTAAATATTAATCTTGAAACAGGTCTTATATATATAACATCAGGAAGGGCTCCTCTATGCCAGAAATTGAACTACTTCCGTACTGTGGGATCTTCTGACAACTGTCCGTAATACAACAAGAGCCTCTCTAAATAGAAAGGCTCTTTCCTCACTGATGCATCTCATATTATTCTTGTCTTACATGTAGTGAATAGCACTCTACATGTTTGGACTGTGTCAACAGATCCAACTAAAACACAACCTGGGTATATTCAAGTTTTACTGATTTCTTAATCTAGATCCCTATGATTAATACGATCATATATCTTAAGAAAGAGAAGGCAAAATCATTACGTGCAGATTTTTTAAAGCACTTTATCTTTTATTCCTTCTCTTATATTAAATGGGAGTGCGATATAGAAGGTTGTTCCTTTATGTAGTGTGCTTTTTACTTTTATTTCTCCCTCTAATAGTAAAACAAGGTGCTTGACAATTGATAATCCTAGACCTGTGCTTCCTATTCTATTTGATCGGGATTTATCAACCTTATAAAACCTTTCAAATATATAGGGAAGATCTTCTTCTGGTATGCCAACACCTGTATCCTCTATTAAAAGATGTACTTTCTTTTTCTCTACCACCCCTTTTACTTTTATATGCCCATTCAACTTGTTGTAGCGAATAGCATTTTCCAATAAGTTCATTAGGATTTGTTCTAAACGAGCTCCATCTGAAAAAATAAAAGGAATATTTGTATCTAGTTCCTTTTGAAGGAGAATCTCTTTTTCTTTTGCTTTTAATGCTACCTTTATGAGACAGCTTTCAATCAATTCATGGACATTAATCCAGTTAAGTTGTAGATCTAATTGCCCGCTTTCAATTTTTGATAACTCAAACAAGTCCGTGATCAACACATTCAATTGATTGGCTTCATCAAGAATGATCGATAAATAGAGATCCTTTTCTTTTTCATCTTTATATAATTCATCCTGAAGCACCTGTATATAACCTTTTATATAGGAGATGGGGGTTCTTAAATCATGAGAAATGTTAGCAAAAAATTCCGTCTGCCTATTTCTGTATCTTTCTAGCTCTTGACCTAAATCATTAATAGCTGTAGCCAATGAACCTACCTCATCGTTTGAAGAGATGGTGACTTTCTTATAGAACTTTCCCTTAGCAACATCCCTTGTCACTTTTTCCATTTGCAATAATGGTGAAGCAAGCTTCTTTGAAGCGATATACGTAAAACCTAGTGCCATACAAAGAGCGCCAATCATAGTGACCCACAATAAAAGCTCAATATCATGAACTGATTTCTTTATATGTTTGGCATTAGAGAATACTAATAGACCAACATCTTCTTGGTTGGATAAATATAAGGGTTTTCCTGAAACAAAATAGTTAAGATTATTAGTGGTGTTATGATATTCAATTTGAGTATCTTTTTTTGAATAGGCCTCTTCTACTAGCTCTCTTTCAATTTGCGTATCTTGATGAAACGCTTCATCGTTAGAAGTAAATAAAATTTTCCCTTCCCGATCAATAATACAAATTTCCGTCTTTGTCAAATTTGCCACAGCTTGTAACGAATCAAGATCTTCCCTACTTGATAAGGAATTAGAATATTGAGCGGCTAATTGATTAATTTGATAATGGGCTTCACTTAAATAGCTTTTATAAAATAGTCGGTCAATGGTATAAATCAGTGGTAAAAGTACGCTAATTAATATAATAAATATAGTAGCCCCCAATTTAAAAACAATACTGTTCCATTTCATAAAGAGCCATCCACCGGGTTGAATTTATAACCTACACCCCACACCGTTTGAATTGGATTATATGTAGAGGCTAGTTCTTTTACTTTAATGCGGATATTTTTAATATGAGAATCGACAGTTCTGAGATCTCTCATATCTCTCATTCCCCAAATAACATCTAACAATAAATCTCTTGTAAACACACGTTGAGGCTGATTCGCCAATAAATAAAGTAATTCGTATTCCTTAGGAGTTAAATCTACCTTCTCCCCTTTTACGAAAACCGTCCTGCTTTCTGTTTTTATGATGATGAATTGATCCCCAAACATCAATGCATTTTCTGAATAGTGTTCATTAATAATAGACCGTCTCAATAAGGCCTTAATACGGGCCATGAGCTCTTCAGGCTCAAATGGTTTTTCTAAATAATCATCAGCCCCGATATCTAATCCATAAATCTTATCTTTTAACTCATTTCTTGCTGTAAGCATAAGAATGGGGGTATGCTTTTCTTTTCTAATTTCCTTACAAATCTTCCACCCATCCATGTTGGGGAGCATAATGTCTAGAATGATTAAATCAACATGTATGGAAGAAATAAAAGCTAACGCTTGTACGCCATCTTCCGCTTCTATAACATCATATTCTTCCTCTAGATAGATCCTTAATAAATTTCTCATATTCCATTCATCATCAACGACTAATATTCTCTTCTCCATCAATACCTCCCAAGGTTCGTTTCATTCTCTTACTTACCTTTCCTATCTGTTCATGAACACGAGAGCTATAAACAAAATAAGAATACATCATTCAAACGATCTGTAGCTCTTTCCCTTTCACTTTATTAACTAGTAGACAATAAGTGCTGCCACTTCCTCTATAACAAGAACATAGGCTGATATTTCCCGGCATCTCGGTGTCAGATAAAGTAACATCACTCACCCTAAATATTAATCTATATTTTTGAAAAATTGGGGAATAACCCCTATTTTGAGACTATCGATTCACTTTTTTGAAAATTAGGTAAAAAGAAGGGAAATAGAAAAACTGCACAGTTTCTTCAAATTTACTCAGTAGATTATTAATTACTTCTACAATCCTTAGAAAGGAGAAATGTTAAATAAGTGTTTATTCAAAAATGATCTATCAATAAAGCCTTTGTTGGACTGCTTCAAGTTTTCGTGGAGACATTCAACGTTCAAATTGGAACTTTGTGTAAAAAAGATCGAAATCGTTTCTCATCAATTTCTAATCGTTCTTTTATTAATTTCTAATCTACCTGTCATTTTATTATCATTTAGCACTCTTAAGATGGAACCTGAGTTTAAACAAAGGAGGTTTTAGGGTGGCGTTCATAAAACTGAGATTAATAAGGCAGAAAAATACGAGAGATCCAGATTTTTGTACATAAGCTATTTTTAGTAGATTCCTTCGCTTCACGAGTACTACCCTCTTGATAAAAAATGGTAATTGAAAGGAGCCGATTATATGACGATTATTTCTAGTGTTCTTAACTATAACAAAACATTTGTCGATCAAAACAAGTATGAGGAGTTTCAAACAACTAAATATCCAGATAAAAAGGCGGTTATTTTAACATGCATGGACACACGATTAGTGGAACTGCTTCCTAAAGCGATGGGGTTAAGAAACGGAGATGTGAAAATGATTAAAAATGCTGGGGCAGTTGTTTCTCACCCCTTTGGCAGTATTATGCGGAGCATCTTAGTCGCTATTTATGAGCTAAAAGCTGAGGAAGTATGTGTTATTGGACATCATGAATGCGGGATGGTGGGTCTTCACTCTTCTCCACTTCTTGAAGCAGCAAAGCAGAAAGGAGTTAGCGAAGAGCGAATCAATACACTTACAAACGCCGGTATTGATTTATCGAAATGGCTGACAGGTTTTCAATGTGTTGAGGAGAGTGTCAAAAATAGTGTTCAAATGATCAAAAATCACCCGTTAATGCCAAATCATATTGCCGTTCATGGATTGGTCATCCATCCCGGTACAGGTAAATTAGATCTCGTCGTAGATGGATACAGCACTGTTCATTCTAGCAACAATGAAATATACAGTATATAAAGGGAGGGTATTCTAAATGATTTCTTCTAGAAGATTTGATGGATACAACTTAGGCCATTTTCAGAAAGACCTCGTTGCGGGGTTGGTAGTTGGGATTGTCGCTATTCCTTTAGCAATGGCTTTTGCTATTGCTTCAGGGGTTAGGCCTGAATATGGACTTTACACCTCGATTATTGCTGGAATTATGGTTTCTCTTTTTGGAGGATCTAAATATCAAATAGCTGGCCCAACTGGAGCCTTTGTCCCGGTTTTGTTAGGAGTCGTCATGCAGTTCGGATACGAGAAATTGTTGATTGCCGGTTTTTTAGCAGGTATCATGATTTTTCTTATGGGTGTGTTCAAATTAGGAAGATTTATTAAGTTTATCCCTCGGCCTGTAACCATTGGCTTTACTGCTGGAATTGCAGTGATTATCTTTTCTGGCCAAATTGCTAATTTTTTAGGACTTAGTAACTTAAAGAAAGAAGAATCATTTCTTTTAAATATGAAAGAAATCTTATTGAATTTACATACAGTGAATATCTACAGTGTTCTCGTAGCTGTTATAAGTTTAGCTATTGTCATTTTGGCTCCAAGATATATAACAAAAATCCCTGGTGCACTGCTTGGATTGATTGTATCAACTCTTTTTGCTACCTTGTTCTTTCCAGATCAAGTGGCAACAATTGGATCGACTTATGGAGCAATTCCTAATGAATTACCTACCTTTGAGTTCCCTCAGATCACTGGTAGCCTAGTCATTGAACTCCTTCCTGCTGCGTTAGTTATTGCCATGCTTGGAGGAATTGAATCATTATTATCTGCGTTAGTAGCAGACGGCATGACCAACGGTAAGCATAACAGTAATAAGGAGCTAATCGGTCAAGGATTAGCGAATATGATCACTCCTTTATTTGGAGGGATTCCAGCTACTGGTGCCATCGCTCGAACAGCAACAAATATTAAAAATGGGGCTGCCTCCCCTTTATCAGGAGTGATACATGGGATTGTCGTATTACTTGTATTAGTCATTCTAGCGCCTTATGCCTCGGCCATTCCTTTGGCGAGTATGGCTCCTATTCTTATGTTTGTTGCGTGGAACATGAGCGAACGCAAAGAATTTGCTCATATTTTAAAAACGAAAACAATGGATTCGCTAGTATTAATCGTTACCTTCTTGTTAACCGTTTTTATCGACCTAACAACAGGTGTTGGGATCGGCTTACTTTTAGCCCTTGTCGCTTTTGTTAGACTAATGAGCCGTACTTTGAAAGTGTCAAAGGTTTTACCAGACCCAATTGATAAGCAAGTAAAACCAGAAATGGTCTATCAAGGGTCTAACTGTCCACAAATTAACATTTATACCCTAGAGGGACCATTATTCTTTGGATCGACGGAAAGATTTGAGGAAGAACTAGAGAAAATTCTTCGTTCTAAACCGAAAATTCTCCTATTAAGAATGAGTAAAGTTTCATTTATAGATACATCGGGGGAAGCACTTCTCACTACCATTGTGAAACAAATCAAGTCCAAAAACCAACAAGTGTTGATTTCCGGTCTCCAGCATCAGCCAAAAGAATTATTTGAGCGAACGGGTTTTTATCAAATAATTGGTGAGGAACATTTTTTTTCCCATACAGGTGATGCAATTAATAAAGCTCTATCGAAATTAGATGTTGGACGTTGTAAAGGCTGTAAACAATTTTCTTTTGAGGAATGTACAACACTCTCACAACAAGCTCCTAAGCCTTCCGTTATGAAGCAGAATAGAAAACAGGAGCTGGGATTGACATAAACGATTGTCATTCTTTTCTTTCATACAATCTTACCCTTTCCTCGTTATCATTCGGGGAAAGGTACTAAATAAAAAACCTTCCAAAAAGGAAGGTTTTTATTATATTTCTTGGATATTGTGAATTAACATCTAAAAAAGTCATGTAGACTTTACTCTCTTTATTAGTGGATTATCACCCTTCTTTTTAAAACACGTAAAGAAAGAACATATTAAAATGACTATTTCCCATATGTTTATTTTACCGAAAACCGAGTCTAAATCGGAAATGTTTATTTTTACTGAGAAATATTTATTTTTGGGTTACACTTTTAAAAGCATCTACGAGACCCAGAGTGTATGTGGCAACACACTCCATAACCACCTAACTACTGCTGGAACGCACAAATATTGTTAATGGAATATTAATCTAGTATTTTAGAGAATACCATTTTTCCTTTTTAGTCAGATTACGTCATTTGCTAATAGCCATTAGATTTGATCCTTTCGGTGGTCACTATTTTAAGCGCCTTTCCGTGTTTTCATATGTGAGACTTGTTGTTCGGAAACAATTGATTGATGACTGGATTAGTTTTTTGCATTGTCTTCTTAACAAAAATAGGATTTAGAACCACAAGTGTTATGATATTTGCGAGTAATCCCCAGAAACCTTCATAGATACCGAAGGATTTTCCTGTTGCGTATACAGTAAAGGTAACAATTAGTCCAACGATTAAGCCTATTATTGTAGCCTCTTTCGTTTGTTTTCTCCAGAACAGACTAAAGACAATTGCTGGGAAAATTTGAACCATTCCAGAAACACCAAGAAGCTGAAGAGATACAAGTGCTGTCGGGAATAGCATCCCAAAAATTAAAGCTAGTCCAATAACGACAAATACCATTGAACGGGTAATCATCGTTAATTTTTCTGGTTTTACCTTTGGATTAATAAAATCGCGATAAATATTATTCGCAAACAGGTTTGAAGCACCAATCGCCATAATGGAACAAGGAATAAGCGAAGCTAGTGCAATTGTAGAATATGCTAGTCCTTGAACAACACCACCGTAAGACATTTGAATTAAATTTAATAATGCGAAACGAGGATCGCTTCCTTCTGGCAATATATGAAATGCAACAAAACCCAGGAATATAACAAGAATCAAAACAATATTATAAAATGGCAAAAAGATTGCATTTTTTCGAAGCGCATCAGCATTTTTAGCGGTAAATACGCCTGTTGCAGCATGAGCCCACATAAATAACGCCAATCCTGAAACTAATGATGCTGTGATAAACCATGGAAAACCTTTTGGCCCTGTAGTAGGGATGGTTAGTAGCTGAGGAGATTCTGCCACGAGTTTATCCATCATTGAACCCCAACTTCCAAAATGTATGATTGGAAGTGATACAACCAGGAATAACATAATAACCCACACTAAAATATCTTTTATTATAGCTGTATAGGTTGGCCCTTTAATACCACTAAAGAATGTATAAAGTGCTACTAATAAGAACGATATAATAACAACGACTTTAACATTAATAAACCCTGTCCCAGCTACTGTTAGCGTATCTTGAATCCCAGCTAACTGTAAATCAATATAAGGGATTAACATTAAGACACCAACTATTGCGATTAATAAAGATAAAAATTTACTATCAAATCTTTCCTTTGCATAATCCGCAAGTGTTGTTAACTTACGATTTTTAGAAACTTCCCAAAGCTTCGGAAGATAGAAATAAGAAGTAAAGAAAGCAATAATGGTATAAGGAATCGCAAAAAAAGCAAGACTCCCGCCTGAATAGGCTGTACTAGTTAAACCTAAAAAAGTATAAGCCGTATATAAATCAGCACCTACTAAAAGCCAAACTAGTAATGGTCCAAATCGTCTGCCACCAACAGACCACTCTTCCACAGAGCTTCTATTCGCTTTATTTCGTCCAGCAATAAATCCGATTAAAACAACTGATAAAACAATGAAACTTGTGATTAACAAAGCTGTTAAATTACCTTGCATCATTCAATACTCCCCTCTGATTTTTGTAATCGATAAATTACATACGTACAAATTGGAGTGATAAGCATTCCTAAAAAGAGCCAAAAATGAAGAAATGGCAAACCAAAAATAATAGGATCAATTCGATTTACAAATGGTAATGCTCCTAGCATAAGTATAAAAGGCAAAACGACTAAGGTTATTTTTATGAATTTTTTTCCCATATATATTCCCCCTCTTTTAAATAATGATATTTCAGAATATTAATAATTTATTAATATTATCAATTAATAGATAGTAAAACAAGGGTATTGTATTAAAATGGAGAAAATAATGAAAAAATCAGATTACAAAAAAGTAAAAAACTTACAGTTAACTTCAGTTTTTTACGGTAACTCTAAAAAAGACCTTATCGATTTAATCGATAAGATCTTTCCCTTACTGTATCATTTTTTTATTCATTTCTTACAAGTAGTGAACAGCATTCGACATGCACCGTAAACCATAATGAATTAAACATTATATAATTGTTTTAAGTGCATAAATTGTAATACATATTCACTTATAGAATACTTTGATACACTGAAAAAACTTAAGTGTGTGGTCATTATGTGGTCAATTTGTTATCACCTTATTCAGCCCTAATTTTAGGGCTTTTTTTAATAGAATAAGATTTTTTCAACCTCTTACCACAGAAAAAAATAAAACTTATAGAATTGGAACTTACTTTTAAAATTTTATAAAAAATTAGTTAAAGGATTGTTTCATAGTTCCATTTCGTATGAAAGTTCGTTTATTTTTAATGATGTATACGACGGAGTAGAAGAACTCTTAACAGGTACATTAACTTTATATAATTTAATATCTTCTAATGCTCTAGGATCCATAAAGGAAAAAGGAGAGTCCACTTCTTGAAAAGATAGTAGTTGCCTTGATTTGAATTACAATGAGTACAATAATGCTGTGCATTTTTTCTTTTAACCAAGTTCATATAACTTTCTACTACAGGATAACTACTTGATAGTAAATCATGGATTTTCTTAGGAGTTAAGACAGATACTGGCGCAAAAACGGTTCATAATCTTTATGCCTACTATACCAAATTACAATTAACCTTCATGATTCTTAAATGTTTTCCCATCATGATAGTAAAGTTCAGAGCCTAAATAAACACTTCCTTCTTCTTTCAATTGTTGAACAAGTTCTTCACTTTTTTCTTTATTCATTTCCCTATACCATGTCCCTTGTGGGTATAAAACAACAATTGGACCATACTTGCATTGGCCATTACATAATGTTTTTGTTGTGTGAATCTCCTTTTGCAGCTCTAAGTTTTTCAATTCTCCCCTTATAGTCTCTGTTACTTCTTCTGCTCCATTTTTCGTACATGTTTTCCCATTGCAAATTAATAGATGTTTGCTAACCCCATCTAAATTCATAAAAACTCCCCTTTATTTCCCTTTTTATTTAACTTCTATTACAAATGGATAGGCATGAACCTTACCTTCAAATTTAAATTCTCCCCACACTTTGTAGATCCCAGGTTTATCAAATTTCGTTTCAAATGATGTCTTTTCTTCTGAGGCAGGGTGCACATGAACAAAATTGTCACCCTTTTCATCCAAAATAACAACATGACCTAAAGCTCCCAGATAAGGCTCTGGTGTAATCCCTTTTGTATCAAAATTTAACGTAACATCTTTATTTACTCCTAGCTCTGTAGTTAGTAATTCAACGGTCTTTTCATTGATTGTTTTTGTTAGGGTAGTATCAACCTTTAGTGAATAATTATCATGTTCAATATGACCTTCCCCCACATGCAGCTCAATTGGACTAACCTGGTAGGCAAGGTTTTTTGGTTTAATATCAACAAACGCTTTATAAGAGTTTTCATGCAGTTCGAATTTTAAAGTATATACGCCATTTCCATTTTCCTCAGGATGTAAATGATAATAATCTTCTAGGTCAGTACTTACAATAATTAAATGCATAATCTTTTCATGTGATATTTCTAATTCCGGTGAATTTTGGTCTTGATCCTTCACATCTATAGCAATGATACTACCATCTTCATATTTTACAGTTGTGATTACTTCACTTTCTGTTTGAGCATTATGAGCTGAATGCCCATTACCAACACTTTTTTGTCCGGTATGATTATCGTTATGTGCTTGCTCATTAAGAGACTTTTCCTCGTTATCATTTGCTGACTCATGGGTATAACCGTGATCGTCATCATTGTCCAAGCTTGCATATACGGTGTATCCCCCAATTACTATCCCAAGATAAACAATGGCTGAAATCGCCCAGGTTAAAATGCTTTTTTGTTTCATAAAAACACTCCTCTGTTTTTTGATCGATTATCCCTTTAATTTAATCCGTTGTAATCTGAGTGCATTTAATACAACTGAAACTGAACTAAATGCCATTGCTACTCCTGCAAGCCATGGTGCTAGAAAGCCTAGTGCTGCAATTGGAACGCCTAAAGCATTATAAGCAAGGGCCCAAAATAGATTTTGCTTTATATTTCGAATTGTCATTTTACTCATAAAGATAGCATCGGCAATGCTAGTTAACTCGCCTCTGATTAAGGTGATATCAGCAGCCTCCATTGCTACATCAGTACCAGTGCCAATTGCCATGCCAATATCTGCAGTAGCTAACGCTGGCGCATCGTTAATACCGTCTCCGACCATCGCCACTTTCTTTCCAGCTTTTTGGAGCTTTTTCACTTCCTCTGCCTTTCCTTCTGGCAGAACTTCAGCTATAACATGGTCAATTCCGACTTCATTTGCAATCGCTTGAGCTGTCTGCTTGTTATCTCCTGTTATCATCACAACCTCAAGGCCCATATTCTTCAGCCTATCAATCGCTTTTTTAGAGGTTTCTTTAATTGTATCTGCGACAGCTATCACTCCAGCTAATTGATTATCAATTGCGACTAGCATTGCGGTCTTACCTTGCTTTTCTAAGGTTTCCATCTTAGGTAACATGTTCGTAACATCAATATTATTTTTCGCCATAAGTCGGCGTGTACCGATAAGCACGGATTTGCTTTCAACTTTAGATTCGATTCCAAAGCCAGGAATGGCTTCGAAATGTTCAGAACTTCCTAGGTCAATCCCCTTTTCTTTAATGCCTTCAACAATTGCCTCCGCTAACGGATGTTCAGAATTTCGTTCTGCTGTACCGACTAACTTTAAAAATTCCTTTTCTTCAAATCCATTTGCAAGAATCACATCTGTGAGTGTTGGTTTTCCATTTGTTACAGTCCCCGTTTTATCAAGGATCACGGTATCCAATCGATAAGTTGTTTCAAGATGTTCTCCGCCTTTGAACAAAATTCCAAATTCAGCAGCGCGTCCTGATCCTGCCATAATGGACGTAGGAGTAGCTAAGCCTAAAGCACATGGACAAGCAATAACTAATACAGCAATTAACTTTTCAAGAGCTACTGCAAACTCTCCGGGACTTACAACAAAATACCAAATTAGAAATGTTACAATGGCAATCCCAACGACAATTGGGACAAAAATTCCTGAAATCACATCAGCTAAACGTTGGATTGGTGCCTTTGATCCTTGAGCTTCCTCAACTACTTTGATGATTTGCGCTAAGGCAGTTTCCTTTCCTACCTTTGTTGCTTTTACTTTTAAAAACCCGTTCTTGTTAATAGTTGATCCTATAACTGTATCTCCCGCTGTTTTATCAACAGGAATACTTTCACCTGTAATCATTGATTCATCAAGGGCAGATCTTCCTTCAACAATCTCTCCATCTACAGGCACCTTTTCACCAGGCTTCACATAGACAACATCACCAGCAATTACTTCTACGATAGGCACGTTTAATTCTTGCCCATCTCTTAAAACTGTGGCCGTTTTTGCCTGCAGGCCCATAAGTTTCTTAATGGCTTCAGATGAACGTCCCTTTGCTTTTGCCTCAAACAGTTTTCCTAAAATAATAAGAGTAATTAATACTGCACTTGTTTCGAAATATAATTCCACCATATGGGTATCAGAGCCAATTGATAAAATGCTCAAGTAGATACTGTAGAAAAACGCTGCAGACGTTCCAAGCGCGACCAAGACATCCATGTTTGCACTTTTATTCCTTAATGCTTTATAAGCCCCTACGTAAAATTGACCACCGACTAAAAATTGAACCGGTGTTGCGAGCGCGAGTTGAACCCAAGGATTCATGAACATCTCAGGAAGCCAAATAAAAGAAGTAAATTCAAAATGACTTACCATCGCCCAAAGTAAAGGGATGGATAAAATAGCCGAGAAAATAAATTTTCCTTTTTGCTTTTCAATTTCTTTTTGTCTATGATCAACCTTTTCACTTTTATCTTCTTGCTTTTGCTCTAAACGATAGCCCAATTTTTTAATGGCTTCCTTCATATCCGTAATCGACACTTCATCGGGATTGTATTCTACTAGAGCTGATTCTAAGGCGAAATTTACAGTCGCGGTTTGAACACCATTTAACTTATTTAAACGCTTTTCAATTTTATTAGCACACGCTGCACACGTCATGCCACTTATATCAAACTCAGCTTTTTCACTTACTACTTTATATCCTAAAGCTTGCACTTTTTCTTTTAATTGATTTACATTTGCTTTAGACGGATCAAATGTTACTTTTGATTTTTCTAATGCGAAATTTACACTGGCATCTTCTACACCGTCGATTTTTTTGAGTCCTTTTTCTATTCTCACTGCACAAGCAGCACATGTCATACCAGCTATTTGAAGTGTTGTTTCTTTTTTATCACTCATACCTTATACTCCTTTAACCACATACTATAGTGGGGTATATTTCGATGGGAATAAAACGTGCCGAAGGGACAACACGTTTTTTTTCTTCTTAACGATAATTTTACTATACCCAGGTATAGTATTTTGGGTTTATAAAGAAATCGTGCTTTTTAGTGCACGCTCTTTATTACAATTTATTGAACATCATAACCTTGATCGTCAATTGTTTCTTTGATCTTATCAAGAGTTACTTCATTTGGGTTAAATTCCACTTTAACTGTTCCTGAATCCAAGTTTACTTTAACATTGGTAACTCCGTTTAGTTCCCCAACACTTCCTTCAATTGAGTTAATACAATGGCCGCATGACATTCCTTTTACGTTCAAAGTTACAATTTCCATTTAAGATCGTCTCCTTTATTTTTTAATTAATTTTTGAATGGTTACCATTACCTCATCAAGAATCTCTGTATCTCCTTCTTGAATTTTCTCTAGAACACATGTCTTCATATGACCTTCAAGTAAAATTCGGGCGACACTATTTAGAGCAGATTGAGTAGCAGCTATTTGAGTAATAACATCATCACAGTACGTATCTTTTTCAATTAATCCTTTTATTCCTCGAATTTGTCCTTCAATTCGATTTAATCTTGTTACTAAATTATTTTTCACTTTATCTGAGTGATGGCTTTTTCTCCCACCGTCTGATGAGCAGCATTGATCGATTTCAACAATATTATCATGACTTTCTGAAGTTATCGACATTGCCTCACCTCCTTAACCAAATAATACTATACCCCCCTAAGGTATGTAAAGTGTTTTTATTAAAAAATTTATAAATGGGGATTTGACATGATAAAATTATATTTTTATTGCTTTGCCTAATATGTATTTAGTGTAATTTATACTTAAATAACCTATGCAACAAGAAACGGCACGAAAATTCGGAGAAGCAATTTTAAAAGGCAATGGATAATATGTGGTCAAAATGTGGTCATTCACATATCCATTGCCTTAAAAATGTTGTTATATCAACGTTAATTGAGCAACACACTCCACATGCGCCGTATGCGGGAACATATCCACCGGCTGAATATACTCAACCTTGTAATCCTTTGCTAAATATTCAATATCCTTGGCTAATGTTGAAGGATTACAAGATACATATACAAACTTCTTCGGTTTTACTTTTTTAATCGCATCAAGAAACTTTTGATCACAGCCAGTTCGCGGAGGATCTACCACGACCACATCCGGTTTCCAGCCTTCTTCAACCCACTTCGGAAGCCAGTGCTCAGCTGTTCCTGTTACATAGGTTGCATTATCGATGCCGTGCCTCTTTGCATTTTCCTGGGCATCAATAATAGCTGCTTCAATGGTGTCCATACCGCGGACTTCACTAGCACCGCTTGCCAGCCACATGCCAATTGTTCCTACACCACAATATGCATCTGCAATCTTTTCTTGACCTGTAAGACCTGCTGCTTTTTTCACTTCATCGTACAACTTCACGGTTTGGACTGGATTTAGTTGAAAGAACGCACGGGCTGATAGTTCAAAACTCAGGTCTCCCAATGTTTCTTGAATCACTTCTTCACCGCTTAAATGAAGCGTTTTTTCACCAAAGATAAGCGAGGTTTTATTGCCATTTATATTTTGAACTAGTGATTTAACCTCTGGTAATCGCTTTTGAATTTCAGCCATAATTAGTTTTTTTCTTGGTACTTCTTTTTGTGTGGTAATTAAGACAACTTGGACTTCACCTGATCGGAAGCCTGCTCGCGTTACAATCGTTCTCACAATTCCTTTTCGTTTGCGTTCATCGTAGATTGGGACTTGAAAGTCTTCAAGGATTTGTTTGACTTCTTCTGACACTTTATTCGTTAATGGATGCTGAACCATACAGTTTTGAATCGGGACTAAACGGTGGGAATCTTGACCATATAAACCGGCAATGACTTTTCCGTTTTTAAGCTGACCTACTTGGAATTGGCTTTTATTTCGATAATTCCACGGATCTTCCATTCCGATCGTTGAGCGAATATCAAGTTTGTTTACATGCAACTTTGTATGGCGTTCCATTGCCTGAATGACAATATCCCGTTTTTCCTTTAATTGCTGTTCATATGCTAAATGCTGAAGCTGACAGCCACCGCATTCCTCATAAATAGGACAAGGCGGTTTAACACGAAAAGGTGATTGCTTGCGAATCTTTTTTACCTTTCCCTCTGCGTATTTTGGATGAATCTTAGTTGCCTCAACGACAATTTCTTCACCAGGCAGAGCCCCAGGAACAAATACAACCTGCCTTTTATAATGGCCTACACCTTCTCCATTAATGCCTAGCCGTTTAATTGTTAATGGAAAGGTTTGCCCTTGTGATATTTTTATTGAATGATTATTACTTTTTTCCCTCATCTTTTAAACGCTCCGTTTCTACTCAATGCTTCGCCAAAAATACAATGTTGCGTAGCTTAAATATGGCGCCCATTGCAGGCTATATTCATCCATTTCCTCACTTGTAGGTTTTTTCTCAAGTTTGAAATGCTTTTGAATGGCTTTTTGTACACCAATATCGGCTTTTGGAAATAGATTAGGGCGGCCAAGTCCTGCTAATAAGAGATTTTGAACTGTCCATGGACCAATTCCGCGTACTTTTATTAGTTTTTTCATGATTTCCTCATCAGACATCATCTTCAATTCTGCTAAATTCAACGTACCTTCAGCAATTAAACGTGATGTATCGATAACATACTCTGCTTTTCTCCCACTGAATTGCAATGCTCTTAAGTCATCATACTTAAGAGCGGCCACTGTTTCAGGTTTAGGGTAAAACCACACATCTTCAACTTGATAACCAAAGTTTGTCACAAACCGCTCTGTTAATGTGTGTGCAAATGCAAGGTTTAGCTGCTGATGAATAATGCATTTTATCAAACATCGATAAAGATCAAATTCTAACACAAGTGGAGTTCCGGCATGTTGTTGGAAGATTTCTGCTATATTTGTCTTTTCAAAATGTAAGCTAAGTGTTTGTAAGGGAAAATCAAATTGGAAGATTCTTTTTACTTCCTTTATTGCTTGTTCTTTTACTTTTTCATCATTTCCACTCACTTCAAAGAGAGGATCTGCAGTTGAACCGACAGCTTTCACTCTAATAACATAGGGCATTTCTTCGATAACTAATGGGACTTTTACAAATTTTTCTTCCAGATGAAGAAAATTCACAGGATCTATAGATAAACGATCTAACACTCGATCAAAATGATATGGGCCTGCCGTTGCGATAATTTCCTTCCACATTCCCTTCAGCGTCCTTTACTTCTTTTATTGCCTATTATAGCATTTTACATAACGCTAGTTTTAAGAGCAATTTTAAAAACCCTTTGAAAAAGATCAAAGGGAAATGAGAGCAGGATTGTCGATCATTTTATTTATCATTAAATCGTCTAAGCTTCTAAATATATAGCCTTGCTTTTCTAGATCTGTTATCGCTTGATCAAGTGCTTCTGCGTTATCTTTTGAGACAGTATGCAGAAGAAGAATAGACCCTGGATGAATTTGTCTCATAATATTATCGTAGGAATACTTCCAGCCCCTTTGTGCATCAACTTTCCAATCAATAAACGCCAGAGACCAAAATACGGTTGTATAGCCGAGCTCTTTTGATTTTGCTAAAACACGCTCACTAAAAATTCCTCTTGGAGGCCTGAGATAACTCATTCCTTTTTGACCAGTTAGTTCTTCCACCTTCAAACGTACGGACTCCAATTCTTCTTTTAGCTTTTCGTCACTTTGCGTTGTTAAATCTGGATGGTACCAAGAATGGTTTCCTACAATATGCCCTTCCTTGACCATGCGTTTAACGAGATCAGGTTCTTTTTCTAAATAATGGCCTGTAACAAAAAATGTAGCTGGAACCTTATGTTTTTTCAGTACATCCAGAACTTTTGGAGTATAGCCATTTTCATAGCCATTATCAAATGTTAAGTAGATTTCTTTTTTTGAAGGATCTCCTAAATAAAACGACCTATATTTTCCGATAAGTTCATCTAATTCAGCTCCAGCAGACGGTGGTTCATGATTTTGACTTCTTTTAAAACCCCAATGAATTGGTTTATTTGATTGCGCATGAACAGTATGAATAGATAGGAAAAATAAACAAAGTACACTTATAGCTATGGCGCATTTTTTCATTATCTTCTCTCCTCATTAATCTTCATTATTACTATTGTTTTTTTTAGAGAGAATTTCCATACTGAAAAAAACTTCCATTTGCCTCTATTTTTCGTAAGTGAGTTACGTACATATTTAAAGGAATGTAGAGGAAAAATAGTAAAAAAAGGAGGCAATTGTTAATGGAAAAAGATTCATTTGATGTCGCAAACTCACATGTAAAAAGCAATGACGAAGTGCTGGAAATAAGTTCAACTGGTTATGGGTTAGAATCTGTAGAAAAAAAGAACCTGGAAAAACAGAATGTGCAGGACTTAGATAATACAAATTCACCTGGGTGTGGCGGATTATAACATTATTTAATCAATATTAACCACTGATATTCCCTTCCACTGTTAGAGGCAGTCTTTAAGGTAACTGAAGGCTACCTCTTCACCATACATCGTATAAAAGCTAAAATTAGTTAAAAAAGACTATCTATTAATACTTCATTATATGTCATTTTCCTTAAAGTAACTGAGGCTGATTAATACGAAAATACCATATTATTTTGATCTCATAGAAAAATATTACATAACAGTAAAAATTTATTACATAATAAAAAACAATGTAAATTTCTATAGGTAATATTTCGCAGAAAAATTTACCAATTCCTAAAGTTCTTCAGACAATATTCTTAATTTCGACGGTTCTATCCCTGATGTTACAAATTTCTATCCTCTTAAAAAGAATATTCACGAATAATAAATATGGCTTTAATAAAGAGTTTACAGATAAAAGGTATGCTTTTTTTGTACTACATAACAAGGAGGGAAATACATTGAAAAAAGCAGTAAATCCTTTTTTATTATTGGCCATTGTAACAATGTTGGTGAGCAGCATCTTTACAGGAACATCCAATGCATTAGCATCAGAAAAATCAAGACAAGCATCTGCAGTAGATTTAAAGATCATGACTTATAATTTAAGGTATTTAAACAATAATGATCCTTCACCACATACCTGGGCAGAAAGAGTGCCGGCCATAAAAAAACTCATTCTTAATGAGCAACCTGATATTATTGGAACTCAGGAAGTTTTATATCAACAATTGAAAGATCTTGAAACGAATTTAGATAATTACGAATGGATTGGCTTAGGCCGAGAGGGAGGAAGCAAAGGCGAATACTCAGCTATTTTCTATAACGAAAATCAATATTCTCCTTTAGAATATGACCATTTCTGGCTATCAGATACACCAGATGTGATTGGATCTAAAACGTGGGGAAACACAATCCCTCGCATGGTAACTTGGGCTAAATTCCTTGATAAAAAAAGCAAGCAAAGCTTTTATGTTGTGAATACTCATTTCGATCATCAATCTGCAAATGCTAGAGAGAAGAGTGCACAATTAATTCTTGAGAAAATAAAAGAATTTGATCCAGCACTTCCTGTTGTTTTAACAGGGGATTTTAATACAAGTCCTGATAGTGTCCCACATCAAACCCTAACAAGTGAAGGAGCATTTAATGATTTATGGGATACTGCAAAAGTTAGAATCAATGAAGATCTTGGAACATTTAACGGATTCCACGATCCGACTGGCGGCGGACCTGAGAGACGAATTGACTGGGTCCTTGGAAAAGGAAACGTATTTACACATAAAATTGAGATCTTGAATGATTATAAAAATGGGCAATTCCCAAGTGATCATTACCCTGTCATGGCTGATGTAACATTGTCATACTAATGAAAACCAAGCCTATTTCTTAGTTTTCTACCCAATAATGAAAGGGAGTTCAATTCATTTGCAAATTGAACTCCCTTTTGAGTTTTTTCATCTTTTACTTTTTCATTCTCTAAAAAAGTTTAATTAAATACTGGCTCTTTAAATTGGGCAAGCTTTTCTAAAGAGGATTTATCAACATCAGCATGTAAGCTATTTCCATGAGAGTCCATTGTAACAACTGCAGTAAAGCCTTCTACTTTTAAGTGCCACATTGCCTCTGGGATACCAAATTGCATAAGGTCTACACCTTCTACAGATTTAATACAATCAGCATAATATTGAGCAGCTCCACCAATTGCATTTAAATATACTCCGCCATGCTCCCCTAATGCTTGAAGTGTTTTTGGTCCCATTCCGCCTTTTCCAATAACCGCACGAATACCAAAACGTTTCATAATGTCACCTTGGTATGGTTCCTCACGAATACTAGTTGTCGGTCCAGCAGCTTTAACATGGTAGTTGCCGTCTTCATCCTTCATCATAACCGGTCCACAGTGATAAATAATTTGTCCATTTAAATCAACTGGTGAATCATTGTCTGAAAGATATTTATGGATTGCGTCACGACCTGTGTACATCATTCCATTAATACGGACAACATCGCCGACTTTTAGTTCTCTAATTTTTTCTTCTGTAATTGGGGCTTCAAGGACAACTTCTCTTGGTGCCTCACTTTGTTCTTGTGTTGCTGCTACCTCATCTTGAGCAAATTCAACTTCTTCTCCATCTTGGTATAACCATTCATTGATTGAACCATTAACTGGATCAATGTATACACCTAGACGGCGATATGCCCAGCAATTGTACGCAACAGATACGAAAAAGCTTGCTGGAATACGGTTGATTACTCCAACTTTACAACCTAAAAGAGTTGTTTCCCCGCCGAAGCCCATTGTGCCAATTCCAAGTTCATTTGCATGTGTAAGTACATAGTCTTCCAGCTGACGTAGATCTTCACGCTCATTCACATCATCTACTCTTCTAAAAAGTTGTTCCTTCGCAAGCTCATAACCGCTTGTACGATCTCCGCCAATTCCTACTCCGATAAAGCCCGCACTACAGCCTTGACCCTGTGCTTGGTAGACTGAATGCATGATACATTTGCGAATACCATCAAGGTCACGTCCTGCTTTTCCTAAGCCGTCAAGTTCACATGGTAAGCTGTACTGAATATTTTTATTTTCACATCCGCCGCCTTTTAAAATCAAACGAGCGTCAATATAATCCTTTTCCCATTGTTCAAATTTAATGACAGGTGTTCCATCACCAAGGTTGTCCCCACTGTTCGCTCCAGAAATTGAGTCAACAGAGTTAGGACGTAATTTCCCATCCTTTGTAGCTTGTTCAATTGCACGCTTTATTTCTTTTTTCATTTCTATTTGATTTGCCCCTACAGGCACTTTTAATTTAAATGTTGGTAAGCCTGTATCTTGGCAAATTGGTGAAATATTTTCATCAGCCATTTTAATATTGTTTGTAATGGTTGCAAGCGACATTGCTGAACGTGTTCCGGCACTTTCTTTCAACTTGGCAGCAGCAATTGCTCTTCTTACGTCTTTTGGTAAATTAGTTGAAGTTTCTACTATTAGTTGATACATGCTTTCATAAAAATTCTCCATCTCGATTCTCCCCTTTAGTATAGTTAAGCTCGCAATAAGAATAGATATGCTAGACTATACCATTTTATCTAATTATTTTAACTTTCGGTCTCTTTCCCACAATTATTATTATACTCCTTCTGATATTCCTTGAAAAGGCATATTCAAAGCGCTTTCAGAATAGAAATATATGCTAGATACATAAAAGACTGGATTGTTTTTGCAACTTTTAAGGAGGATTTTGCAACATGGAGTACTTATTTTGCAACGTAAGAGAGGAATCTTGCAACTTTGACTATTTATTTTGTAACTTCTTTATTAATTCTTGCTTTCGATTAAATTCGACATTCTTCTTCAAAAAGAAGAGCTGACACATTTTTCGTGTCCAGCTCTCCTTTTTATTTATCCCAGTCTTTTTTAAATTGATCATGCTTAAATTCAAGCTCATCGAGCATTTGTAATAAACGATCTATATCATCTACATCTGTAGATTCTGGATCCATCGAATCAAGTACTTCTAAAAACATATTTAAGCGGTTTTTTAAATAAGATAGTTGTGAATCTTTATCTTGTACTGCGTTACCCATCTTATCTCTCCTTTCAGCTAAACTTATCGTAGCTTAATCAATATTTTTTGACAACCTTTATAAATAATCTTCAAATGATGAAACCCTTAATTCTTCGTGATAAAATGAGAGTTATGCAATCTGGAAACGGAAGCGTCGTGTAAGACTCCAGGCTTTCGCTAGATGCTGGACCAAACACTTTGTTAACTGTTAAATAAAGGAGTATCCTCATGAATGCAATAAAATCTTTAACACCAATAACAACTTCATATGATCCATGGGAAGCTTACCTTGATGTTGAGCAATATGGAAAAATGTCGTTGACGAATATTGAATTTACAACAACAACCTTATGCAATATGCGATGTGAACACTGTGCCGTTGGTTACACATTACAGCCAAAGGACCCGAATGCTCTACCAATTGAGCTTCTTTTAAAAAGATTAGACGAAGTATCGACACTCCGCTCCCTTAGTATTACGGGTGGTGAACCAATGCTTTCGTTAAAATCAGTTGAACAGTATGTTGTTCCTCTTTTAAAGTATGCCCATGAACGTGGTGTGCGTACACAAATTAATTCGAACTTAACACTTGATTTGAAACGCTATGAAAAAATCATTCCTTATTTAGATGTGTTGCATATTTCTCATAACTGGGGAACGATTGATGAGTTTGTCGAAGTGGGATTTGCAATGATGGATAGAAAGCCAACTTATCAGCAAAGAGCCGCTTTATTTGAAAGGATGATCGATAATAGCCGCGCACTTGTTAAAGCTGGTGTCGTTGTTTCAGCTGAAACGATGTTAAATAAACGGACTCTCCCTTATATTGAAAAAATTCATAAGCAAATTGTGGAAGAAATGCTTTGTCAGCGCCACGAGGTTCATCCTATGTACCCGAGTG
Organism: Metabacillus sediminilitoris; assembly: GCF_009720625.1. Taxonomy (NCBI): domain Bacteria; kingdom Bacillati; phylum Bacillota; class Bacilli; order Caryophanales; family Bacillaceae; genus Metabacillus; species Metabacillus sediminilitoris. Next base: position 462,184 of record NZ_CP046266.1, on the reverse strand, counting down.
ATTTTGCGAGCAGTCTTGAAACTCTTTCATTATCAGAAATACGTAAGGCCATCCATCATTTATTAGATATTCGTGATGAAAATGTGTGGATGCTTTTTGGTACATTGCCATTTTATGCATGTAGTGATATCAAGGAAGATTTGAAACTTATTGAACGCCTTCGTCAAAGTAAAAATGTTACCGTTCGGAATGATCCTGATGGACGTTCACGTCTAAATGTTAATATTTTTGATGGCAGCATTATTGTTACAGACTTTGGGGATGCACCTGCTTTAGGAAACATTCAACAGAATACACTTCAATCAGCTTATGATAAGTGGATGGCCTCGTCATTAGCAGAAACTCTTAATTGCCACTGTCCAGCAGTAAAATGTCTTGGACCTAATATTCTTGTGAAGAATAGCTACTATAAGGATATAGATTTTACAGTTAAAGAATCGAATCTATAAGGTGTAATGTAGACAAGAACTGAATCGTACTTAAGATTCAGTTCTTTTTTAGTAAGACCATCGTTAATTTTCAGCTTACATAGAATTCCTTCCAAAACTTTCAAAAATCACCATTGCATAGCATTTTGTAATCAAACCAAAAAAGATCAACACGCCTCGCGCATTGATCTAATCTATCTTATCTTGGCCGATCTGAGGTAACAAAGCCAAATGATGCGTGGTCTTGTAATGGGATCCATGCACCTATTCCTTGTGATGTGATATTTTTCACGACAATACTCTTTTTATTTCCTTTTAATACTAAGTACACTTCCCCATATGTTACTTTTCCTTTTTCATTTACTGCTGGCGCATAAGCGTATAAATAACCAAGTTTTTTCGGTGGAATATTATAAACTTGATCCTTTTTTGTTCCCGCTCCAATAATTGTCTCAAAGGAGAGCGGCAGGTTTGTTTTCTTCATTGCCTTGAGAAGCATCATTTTTTTTACATGCTCTGCTTCAGGTACTTTTGCAGTTAATCCACCTTTAACAATTTTCTGCCCTTCTTGCTTATAGTGCACCTGGACAGGCAATTTTCCACCTCTATTATCTTGAAAGTTTGTATTAATTTTTTGATATTCCCAATTTGTAGCTGTTTCAGTCGATTCGTAATTCAGAGCCCATTCTCCTAAAAAAACCGTTGCACGATAACCCAATGCCAATGGTGCATCTGATATTGTCGACTCATTTAAAATCCGGATTAAATCTGGATTTTCGATTGGTACATCAGAAGTATCAATTAAGCTTCGAGTTAGTTCACTTGGTTGTAAGTACGGCAAATCTTGCGTTGGATTAGGGTAAGTGTTTTCCTTAGATATTTCCATCACAGAACTAGGGATTTTAGGCTTTTGTTTTCCTTCTGCTAATACAGCGCTTGAAAAACTAAATGATAACAAAAATACTAGTGAAACGAGCAAACTTTTTTTCATTATTCCTACTCCTTTCATAATCCGTACCATTATTGTTTTCAAGTGTGAATTTGATTATACTATTAGAATTTCCATCTTTGCGAACATACTAAAAAAACTTTCACCTAGGTTTTGGTGAAAGCATTTTATCTTATCTTTTGATTAAAATTTCGTACCGTTTTGTCATTGGTTTATTGATTAATTCAATAATCGGACCAATAAAAAACGTAATAATAAGCGTTCCTATTCCAATTGGTCCTTGAAGGGCAAAGGCTAAAATTAATGCACTTAGCTCACCTATTGTTTTAGCAGTCATGTAGCTTAATCGAAAACGCTCATTTAAAGAAATCATTAGCTGGTCAATAGGATTCACAGCAAAATGGGTTTGCAAGTACATGGCAACACCGACAGCAAGGGTTAATATCCCTCCGATCAATGAGAGAACTTGATGTAAGAACAAATCAAATTCAACATTTTTCAAGAGAAACATAAGCCAAAAATCAACGGAAAAGCCTATGAACAAGATAGTGATTAAAGAAAAAAATTTAGGTCTACCCTTTACAATAAACGCATTTAAAAACATCAAAATGATTCCAATAATAATAACCCAACTTCCTACAGTTAAACCAAATGCATTTGAAAGACCTACATTTAATGCATCCCATGCTCCTGCTCCTAAATCCGCTTTAATGGTTAATGTAACGCCAAACCCTATTAAAAATAGACCGATTACATAAAAAAGAATCCTAATTTTCATCTTTCATTTCCTTTCTAGCAAATACTATACAATATGCAGAAAACCGAAATATAAGACATGTTGTGAAATAAATAAACAGATTATTTACATTCTTTAGAGTTTGAGGTACAATAGGAAACATAAAGAGTGTCACTAGGTTATAAAATCGTTTCTTTTGGAAGCGTTACCAATACCTCTGGTCATTGTTTCGTCCTACACAAAATCTAAGACTCTGTGCCTGCTGCACAGAGTCTCTTTTTTTCCTCATATTACACGATAAGCTGCGTACTTATTTAATCTAAAGTAAGTAAAAGCCAATGCCCATAATCACATATGCAGCTAATAATGTAGCCCCTTCAAACCAGTTTGTATCTCCATCATTTGTGATCGAAATGGTTAATAGTACAGCGGTAACCATTGAGATAAGCTCTGGTAAGGTAAAGACCAGCGGCATTTTATCATTAAATAATAATGATATTAGAACTAATAAAGGTGCTACAAACATCGCAATTTGCAATGTCGATCCGACAGCGATTTCTACAGCGATATTCATTTTATTTTTATAAGCCATAATGATTGCTGAAGCATGTTCAGCAGCATTCCCTACAATCGCAACGATAATTACCCCAATGAATAGCTCTGACCATCCGAACTGTTCGCCAACTGCTTCAAACGTATGAACAAGATTTTCTGATACATATGCTACAGCGATCGTTGCAAGTAATAAAATAATTAAAGCCTTCTTCTTCGACCATTCGGGCTCCTCATGTTCTTCTACTACATCTGTTTTATGTTGATATACACCACGATGGGTAACAAGCTTGAAAAGGAGGGCTGCCAAGTATAAGACAATTAAAATGACGGAAATTCCGATACTAAGTGAAAGGGTTTTTGTTTCAGGCATTCCCATCGAAAAAACTTCAGGTATAACAAACGCAACAATAATAGCAAACATTAGTAACCCAGAATTATGACGTGCATCATAAATGTTGAATTCCTGACGCTTGAATTTTAAACCTCCTACAAAAAAACTTAATCCAGCAACAAGGAGAAGGTTTCCAAGCACTGAACCAGTTAGCGAAGCTAAAACAACTCCGACTAATCCTTCCTTTAAAGCAAAAATAGAGATAATTAACTCTACCGCATTCCCGAACGTTGCATTTAATAATCCCCCAATACGAGGGCCAGCTACAATGGCCAAGCTTTCAGTTGCTCTTCCCATAAAACCTGCAAGGGCAATGATTGTAAGACAGTAAACTATAAACATAATAACTGAAGGCCAATGGAAAATACTGCCTAGTACAGAAAGTGGAACACCAATTAATGCAATAATTAAAAATAATCGATTTACCATACATTCACCTATCCTCTATAATGACATTCATATAACATTCATTACATTACCTGTTTTATGCAATTTTTAAACAAGAAATACATTTTTAGTATTTACCTTGTAGGCAATATTATCATTATTCTTTTGATAGTCGGACGGGTAGGCAAATTTTTTATGCTAGTTCAAATGTTTCTTCAATAACAATGCTGTCTTTTACAGATTGAGCCATCGGACAATTTTTACTTGCTAGTTTAATCGATTGTTCAATTTTATTATGATTTAATTCTTTTCCTTTAATCGTATAGTGAATATGTATTTTTTCAATTCGGTTCGCTTTAGCTTCATTACGCTCAACATTCGTAGAGATGGTCATATCTTCAATTTGCATGCGTTTCTTCGCTAAAATTTTTCTTAACACTCCTCCGCTGCATACTGCAATTGATGCAACCATAAGCTGGTATGGTCGATAACCATATGCCTCATCACCTGCTACATGTAATTCACCATATTCCGTCGTTGTATGAAAACCAACTTCTTTCATTTTAAATTCCATGGGATTTCACCTCTCTTTTTATCCCGCCTTAACGGGCAGTAAGACTCCCACTTCAAGATTCGAGAGGAGCAAAGAAGTTAAGTGGGAGAAACTGCCCGTAAAGATCCGATAAGTCTCGCTTTATCGACATTGTATATGAAAAATGGAAATTACTGAAGTAAGTTGTTTCTATACTTGTATTCTTTATTATTTCGTAATAACATTTTAAGTGGAAAATTTTAAAAAAGAGGTATTTAAAAATGAATAAGCATCGCATACGATTTTGGCTACTTGTATCAATCGTCGGGATTTCTGGTTTTAGCCAAGGAATGCTTCTTCCGCTTATAGCCATTATTTTTGAAAACAGTGGAGTATCCTCAAGCTTAAATGGTTTAAATGCCACTGCCTTGTATATCGGTATTTTACTTGTTTCACCTTTTATGGAATACCCGCTTAGAAAGTTTGGCTATAAACCAATCATCATCCTTGGCGGACTCCTTGTTGCAGTGTCACTTAGTTTATTTCCACTTTGGCAGTCCTTCTGGTTTTGGTTTGCTTTACGACTATTGATTGGTATAGGTGATCATGCTTTACATTTTGCAACACAAACATGGATTACGTCTTTTTCACCAGAAAACAAACGCGGTCGGAATCTATCACTTTACGGATTATTTTTCGGAGTAGGTTTTGCAGCAGGACCGTTAATGACTCCTTTAATTAACTTACACGAGGCATTACCATTTATCATTTCTTCTATTTTGTGTTTTTGTGGATGGTTTTTATTATTTCTATTGAAAAATGACTTCCCTGAGCAAACAATTGAGGTAAATTCAATGAAAGAAACGATTAAACGGTTTAGAAGTGCTCTTAAATATGGATGGGTAGCATTTTTACCACCTTTTGGGTATGGATTTTTGGAATCTTCACTAAACGGAAGTTTTCCAGTATATGGTTTACGAATTGGTTTGGAAGTTCCAAACATATCTGTATTATTATTTTCATTTGCCATTGGCGCGATTGTTTTTCAGCTTCCACTAGGTATGCTTAGTGACAAGTTTGGGAGAAGAATGATTTTAATGTCGATTCTATTTATTGGCTTTGTCAGTTTTACATCAGCAAGTTTTCTTGAAGAATCTGTTTTTGCCCTTACAATATGCCTATTTATTGCTGGTATGGTTGTAGGTTCCACATTCTCATTAGGAATTAGCTATATGACTGATTTAACCCCTAAAAACTTATTACCAACTGGAAACCTATTATGCGGAATTGCCTTTAGTATCGGAAGCTTAACAGGTCCTTTTTTAGGTGGGTTATTCATTGAATATACGAATAACATTAGCTATTTTCTCATCATTAGCGGTATGCTGCTGATCATTTTCATCGCTATTTCAGTTTATCATCCAACACAAGTAAAAGAATACAAAACCCATATCACTTATTAAAACCAACAAGAAAGCTGGCAATTTGCCAGTTTTTTATTTTCAATTTTTTTATAAAAAAACAATTGAACATTCTAAATAATCTGTTATATAATAACATTAATAAAAGTATATTGTATTATAACACAAAAAGGGAGATGGTCCTATTGATGAACAGACAAGAGCGTAAGAATATGATTGATTTTATTGAAAGAATGAGGGGTATTGATAAACATTCCCTTCTTTATATGACAGATGCTGATATCGAACATATTTATCATACTGCTTATACTAAATTTATTGAGCTTGCTGAATAGTTTGTTTATGAAAAGCAAAAAAAAACAGCTGACATGTCAGCTGTTTTTTTTTTACTTAGTGATAGCCGTTCTGTCCGTTTGCGCTACCACTCGTCTTTTGCTTTGGCTTACTATTTGAATTTTGTTTGTTATGGCTGCCGCCTTTTTTTGTGTGTTTTGTCATTTTACATCCCCGCTTTCACAGTAGTAAAGACTCTTCGTCTTCAACAAATACTATTCCACAACGGTCATGTCTGTATGTGCAACAACAATTGGAAAATCATTTGATTGCATGTTTTCTTTTATATAACAAGGCATTAAGTTCTCCGCCTAAGATAATGATCATTCCCGATAAATAAAGCCAGATCATTAATACGATTACTCCACCAATGCTCCCATATGTTGCACTGTAATTAGCGAAATTTCCTACATAATATGAAAAGGCTAATGAAGCTAAGATCCAACCGATTGTCGCGGCAAACGCACCAGGCACTCCATGTTTTACTTGTAAATGTTTATTTGGTGCGACATAGTAAAGTGCGGTAAATACGATAAACAGGATGATGCCGCTGACCAGAAAGCGCAACGTATTCCATACGGTTAAAAATTCCTCTGAAAATCCAAAATTCGAAAATATAAATAAGCCAATTTCTTTCCCGAAAACAGGTAATAGCAACGCAACAACAATCACAAAAACCATAGCAATTGTCATAAGGATCGCCATCCCTCTTGCAACAAGAAATGAACGGGTTTCCTCTACCTCATAAGCTTTATTAAATGCCCTTACAATTGCATTAATTCCATTAGATGCAGACCAAAGTGTTGCAATAATACCAAACGATAATAATCCACCATTCTTATGATTTATGATTTGGTCTAATGTTTGATCAATTATTTGCAATGATTCACCAGGCGCAAACTGCTTAATCGTACCAAGCACATCTTCTTGTGTAATTGGTAAATAACCGACTAAGGTAATTAAAAAGATGAGAAAAGGAAACAAGGACAACAGAAAAAAGTAAGAGAGCTGTGCAGATAAACCTGGTACTTCATCACTTGTAAACCGCTGAAGTAATTCTCTTAGAAATGAGCCTTCTTTATACACCAAATCACCTCACGTTTATTGACGTTTTGACTGGAATCTGTCCCTCGTTTCTTGAATCATCTTGACCACTTGTGGTGTTGTTTCTTTCAATTCGTTTACTTTATCATTTAAAAATGCAAGGTCCTCTGACACTTCATGAACAGTATCTTTTACATCGTCAATTTTTTGCTTTACTTCTTTTGTAAATGTAGAGGGCTGTTCAATGTACTCTTTCATCTTTGATGAAACCTTTTGACTAGAAGCAATGACATCCTGACGAGTTTGTTTGTCCAAAAGGGAAACAGCAGCACCAACAAGTGCACCAACTAGTATCCCAGTTAACAGTTTATTCTCTTTTGCCATAATGTTATCCCCTCCTATTTATAGATGATGCTTTGTTTTAATTTCCATCAATAAATTTTCACAACTTTTACTAACTAATTCATAAACCTCATCAAAATTGCCAGTAAAATAGGGGTCTGGAACATCGGTAAAGGGATGATCCTCTAGATAATCAAGGAGACGAGAAATTTCACCAGTTCGATCATATCCTGCTAGTCGTCTAATATTCCCCATGTTTTCATTATCCATGCCAATTATGTAGTCAAAACAAGACAGATCAGCTTTTGTCAATTGTCTAGCTTTTTGCCCTTCATAGGATATTTTGTATTTGCTTAAAATATGACAAGTCCCTTCATGTGGCGGTTTTCCAACATGCCAGTTTCCTGTACCCGCAGAATCAACAGAAATGACTTTCTCTAATCCTTCCATCTTGATCAAATGTCTCATTACAGCCTCGGCCATCGGTGACCGGCATATGTTCCCTAAACAAACAAATAAAATTTTAATCATTTTATCCTCCTATTAATATGTACCCATATTTTTTTAATAAAAACGATCTCTATTTATAATGATAATCTTTTTTTAACATGTTTTCCTCAAGTTCGATACGAAAAATTGGTATTTACGGTTCATTTACGGAATATCCTTCAATAAGTGATCAAAGGGACAGTCCTTCTCCTAGGTCATACTACAATCAACAAGGGGGATATTATGGAACAACTAGAAGCTTTCATCAGTGATGTAAGTAGTTTTGTTTGGGGACCGCCGCTGCTCATTTTATTGGTTGGTACAGGTTTATATTTAACAATCCGTTTAGGTTTATTGCAATTTAGAATGTTGCCTTATTCACTAAAATTAGCATTCACAAAAAAACAGGACAAAAAATCTGATGGCGATATCTCTCACTTCCAAGCACTAATGACAGCACTAGCTGCAACGGTCGGGACAGGGAACATTGTTGGGGTGGCGACAGCTGTCTTAATGGGTGGTCCTGGTGCGGTATTCTGGATGTGGATCACAGCACTAGTCGGCATGGCTACAAAATATGCTGAGGCCATACTAGCAGTTAAATATCGCGTAAAGGATAAAAACGGCGAAATGTCCGGTGGTCCTATGTATTATTTAGAACATGGTTTAAAGCAAAAATGGCTTGGTATCCTTTTTGCCATCTTTGGGGCAATCGCAGCATTCGGCATTGGAAATATGGTGCAAGCTAATTCTGTTTCTGGAGTGTTGGAGTCAACGTTTTCTATCCCAACTGTAGTGACTGGGATAATTATTACGATCTTTACAGCGCTTGTTATTTTAGGCGGTATTAAATCAATCGGACGAGTAACAGCTTACTTTGTTCCAATTATGGCCTTATTTTACTTAATTTCAGGATTAATTGTGTTAATAATGAATGCTAGTTTAGTACCAGATGCAGTGGCGCTTATTTTTACAGATGCTTTTACTGGTGAAGCCGTTGCAGGTGGTGCAATTGGTACCGTTATTCGCTGGGGTGTTGCCCGTGGTGTGTTCTCAAACGAAGCCGGTTTAGGTTCTGCACCAATCGCAGCAGCTGCTGCAAAAACGGATTATCCTGCACGACAAGCACTTGTTTCCATGACACAGGTTTTTATTGATACGATCTTGATTTGTTCAATTACAGGGATCACAATTGTGATGGGTGGGTTATATACAAGCGGAGCTGAAGGAAATGCCCTTACATCAACCACCTTTGAACATTTTCTTGGTCCAATCGGTTCCATTATTGTTGCCATCGGCTTGTTGCTTTTCGCCTATTCAACTATTCTTGGATGGTCCTATTACGGAGAAAAATGCTTCACATATCTCTTTAGTGAATCAGTGATAAAATACTATCGCTATGCATTTGTGCTCGCTGTATTCATAGGTTCCATTACCACAATCGATATCGTATGGGGAATTGCAGATGTCATGAACGGGCTAATGGCATTACCAAACTTAATTGGCCTTCTCGGCTTATCAGGTGTTGTTGTAGCAGAAACGAAGAAATTTTTAAAAGTCGTAAAAGAAGAAAAGGAACAAGAAAAAGCCGATAGTGCTTCATAAGCCTTTATTTAGATAATTGACAAGTTTTTGAATGCCTGTCAACATTTCATGTTACAATAACAATAATTATTGAGTAGCAAGAAAGGGATGAATATAGTGAACTTAACTGAAAAATCTGTTGAAAACGTCGAGTATATGATTGAACAAATCAAAGAAAAGCTTAGAGTTCTTAACTTCGGTGCAATCAAACCTTCACATTTTGATGAAGAAATGTATGAAGAGCTTAAAGATATTTACGAACTTGTTATGAAGAAGAATACATTCAGCCCTAATGAAATGCAAGCCATCGTTGAAGAGCTAGGAAGTCTTCGCAAAGTCTAATATTCTTGTATTCTGACCTCCCCCTTATCCACATATACATGTGATAAGGGGGAGGTTTTTATGATAAATTGGTGGTTAACAACAATCAGTTTAGGTGGATTCCTCATTATTTCAATCAGTCTTTTTCTGTATGCATTGAAAAGTTCTGTTAACACAGAAGAATCTTATCGGATCGATCCTTTACCAAATGATGAAAATGAAAGTAAGGAAGAATGAAAAATCCCCCTCTTATTGAGCACTCTTCAATGCTCTAGAGGGGGGTTTTCATTATCACTATGTTATTTTTTCATATAATCGATGCTTAATTAAACGTTTGTTTATTAAGATTCGCTTAATAAATTTAGTGATTCTCTTGTAAAGGCAGGAATATCTTCAGGCGTTCGACTTGTTACTAATTGGTTGCCACAAACAACAACCTGTTTATCATGAAATCTTGCCCCGGCATTTTTCAAATCGACCTGAATAGATTTGTAACCTGTCACATCACGATCATTTAACGTTTCTGACGTAATCAGCAATTGTGGTCCATGACATATGGCAAAAACCGGTTTTTTGTCCTCCATAAACGATTTAGCAAATTGTACAAACCGATCATCTGCTCTTAATATATCAGGAGAGAATCCACCTGGAATAAATAAAGCATCGAATTGATCTGGATTAACCTCATTAATAGCAGCATCAATTTCTACTTTTGCCTCACCCTGTTTTCCTTGTACTGTTTTTCCTTTTTCTTTTTCAATAACTGTTATGTTATGTCCAGCCTCTTTAAATGCTTTAGCAGGTTCGGTATACTCCACATCTTCAAATGAATCAGTTAATAGAACGGCAATATTTTTTGACATGTTGAAAACCTCCTATTTTAATTTACACTTTCTTTTTACCCTAACTTATCCTAGTGAAACGTATATACCTCCATAAAAGCTGTTTTCCAGCCGTTAAACGAAATTCAAAATTCAATCCTTTAGAAAGGAAAAGCAGCATCAAATAAAGATTTCCTATCTTTATAAAATAGAAAAGAGTTGATCTTATGTGTATTCATATCAAACCTGCAACTTCAGAAGATATTCCATTATTATGGGACATGCTTTATGAAGCGATCCATATGGAAGATGGGGAAGAAAGGCCGCCCCGTAGTATATTGCAAAAACCAGAGCTAGCAAATTATGTTAAGAATTGGCGATCATGCACTTATTGCAACTGATTCCGATGGTAAAAAAATCGGGGCTGTCTGGATCCGGTTATTTAATGATATGGTTAAAGTCTACGGCTTTGTTGATGAACAAACCCCTATTTTAAGTATGGCGATTTCACATGATTATCGAGGAAAGGGAATCGGTACAAAGCTGATGAATGAAATGTGTAAGCTCGCTTCTAATCATCAATACAAAGCAATTTCACTTAGCGTTGATCCATCTAATCCTGCCTTACGGTTATACGAAAGATTTGGTTTTAAGAAAATCGGTGTCGATGGAACATCATGGAATATGATGATCTCTCTATAACCATATGTTGGCTTTTTCTCTTGAGCAAACATGTTCAATATCTCTAATGAAGTCACTAACTATCTTTTCATAGCCCTTAGGATCAGTGTTATAAGCTTCAGCATGGCCAGCTCGCGGAACTAAATATAATTTTTTATTGCCTATTTTACGTTTAAACATATCCAGCGTCATTTGCAGCGGAATAAATGAATCTTCTTTACCATGAATAAATAGAATCGGTGTTTTGGTTTTTTCTAGTCCATTGATCGGAGAAATGTCCGGAAAGCTCCAGCCATGACGCAGCTTTACGAGCAAGCTAATGATATCAATTAATGGGTAGAATCGAAGTTTATATTGATTTAATTTTTGCCTTAAGAGTGAATGAAAATCACTAAAGGAGCAATCAGCAATACAAAAACATACTCGTGAATCGGACTTACTAACTTCTAATGCAGATGCAGCTCCTAATGATTCTCCCAGCAATCCGATAATCGCCTTTTCGCCTACTCGATTTGATACATAATCCATCCAGGCTTTTAAGTCATCTTTCTCATAATAGCCATAGGAAGTATAATTACCGCCACTTAAACCATGAAATCTATGATCACATAATAAGACATGAAAGCCACGTTTTTGAAACATGTTTACGTATTTGAAGCTGCCATAAAGCGACCATGTAATTCCATGTGCAATAAGGATAACCTTTTCACTATTTTCAACTGGAAAAAACATGCCATGTAGTCTGTACCCATGATAAGAGCGAATAAAGATCTCTTCCTTTTTTATTGCATGAAATACATCGACATCAATGTCTCCTTTTTGAATTCCAAGCTTATATGTTTGTTCATATGAAAATCTTTTTGGGGAAAGAAGGAGACGGCTAAGTACATATACAAAAATGGCACTTATCATAACAACCGCTAGAACGAATGGAACAATCCAATTCCACATCAACTCTGCTCCTTTCTAGGCTTTTTTATATCTTATTAAAAAGCCTAGAAGGGTGTGATAAATCTGTATCCTACAAAAAAAGCTGAGTCATATTATACTTAAAACGACATATCCTGAGGCTTTTGCCAGTTTTGAACATCTTATCTTCTATTCTTCGTCAGACATTTATGGGCATTCATCCCCACCTCCGCATTTTGTCCTACCTTGCATAAGGGTGGCATTTTATTGCCCATATTAATAAGGCATAAAAAACCACCGCTTTTTGTCATTAGCGGTGGTTCACTCAACTTATATTGTCCATTGATCATGCACGATTGCCACTAGCTTCCACTCACCTTGGGCATCTTGTTCAAACACAAGGTTTAACGCCTTCCAATCCATATTATCATTTTCTTCAGTACCTTTAATATAGTATTCTACTGTGTGTGAGTTTGGGAAAACCTTGCTTATATTTCGAATTGTATTTCCTCTCGACTCCACTCGATCAACCGTTATTTCATCCGCTTGCTCAAAATCCCCATTGTAAATATACTTTTTTTCATATTCACTTGGCGTTAATTCAATCGGTTCACCACTGCCATCTTGAGCTCCCCAAGTATATGTTTTAGTATCCTCAAAAAATCCTTTTATCTTTTCTTTATCAAACGTTACCGCATCTGATTCTATATATACATAAGGAGAAAAAAGAACTCCTTTTTCAGGATGTACATATGCTGACAATTCTTCTCCATCTTTAGCCTTTAATAACTTCAATACCTCTTCAGCATTTTTCTGTACAATTTCCTTAGACTCATCATTAGTCTGATTATTTTTATTATCATCTGTTTTTGACTCTGATGCACCCTCGTTAGCAATCTCTTCATCCGCTTCCTGAGGTTTATCTCCCTCTAGTTCCTTTTCATTAGCAGCTTGATTTCCACAAGCAGTAGACATAAACATGGTCAAAAGGATAAATGGTAAAATTAATTTTTTCATTGTGCTCCTCCTTATTGTTTTTTCTACTACATCTTTTCCAAAACTTACTATTTCAAATAATATAAACGAACAGCTATCGGAAGGAAAGCCTCTATATTACTGTTTTTTCAATCGTTCTAACATTCTTTCTTTATAAAAAGCTGATGCTTTTGTATCAAGTGATTTTCGTTTCTTCAAAAGAGCCTCCAATTTCTTTTCGATCAACCGTTTTTCCTTATTAAGTCTGTTACTATTTTCACTACTTTTACATGAATCAATTAAATCATCTATTGTCATTAATTCTTTTTGCAATGTATCTAGATCATTTACTATGTTTGCATTTTTCATTACTTTATAGGCAACACGCAGTTCTTCTGGAATATGTGATAGGTCTTCTAGCTGTAATGGTTTTCCTTGTCCAGGCAGGTTATCAAACTCTCCATTTTCCATTGCTTTTCGGATTTTTTCTTCAGCAATTATTGAAAAAATATCCATCTTGACCACACTCCTTCTTTTTTAGTGTTGCCCTAGTGTGGAGGTAGAATCCTCCTTTATCCTATTAAATAGGTTTAGAAAGAAGTTTTCTTTATCCACCCTTAATTAAATTTGGACTACACTATTCTTTATTTTAAATGGTTACGCTTACTAACATAACATTTTTAATTATCCTGAGTTCGTGTACACGATATTGTATTTCATGTTTTGAGAGAGTATGATAGTTACGGTAGTTTACGAGAACAGGGGTAACAACTATGAAAATACGAGATTGGGATTATAACCTTAAAATCCGTTTATTTGGAGAGGCTTTGATGAACATCACTTATTGGATGTTTTTCCCTTTCCTTACAATTTACTTTGCAGATGCTTTTGGAAGAGAAAAGGCTGGATTATTCTTAATCATTTCACAAGTCTTTTCAGTCCTTGCTAATTTAATGGGTGGTTATTGTGCTGATCGTTTTGGAAGGAAGAAAATGATGGTTTTCTCATCCTTTTGTCAAGGGTTAGCCTTTGTGATATTTGCCATTTCAAATTCACCATGGCTTGATTTACCTATTTTAGGGTTTATCTGTTTTTCGTTAGCAGGAGTTTTTGGTGCCTTTTATTGGCCTGCTTCACAAGCAATGGTTGCTGACGTTGTAAGTGAAAAAGACCGTAGCAGTGTATTTGCTATTTTTTATACGTCAATTAATATAGCTGTTGTTATTGGACCTATTTTAGGAGCCATTTTCTATGTCAGTTATCCTTTTGAAGTTCTTTTAATCGCAGGTATTGTTTGCATGCTGCTTTCATTTATCCTTGCAAAATACACTCGGGAAACTGCTCCTGCCTTTTATCCTAGTAACAATGGAGTTCCAAGGAAATGGTATCACGCCATTGTTCAACAATTTCAAGATTACCGTATTATCTTTAAGGACAGCGTATTTTTACTTTATATAATAGCAGGTGTTCTCGTTGCTATTACCTTTATGCAGCTTGATATGATTATTCCTGTTTATATAACAGATACGATTCATCAACATGAATTCATTCAAATTGGTGATTGGTCATTACAATTAACCGGTGAACAAGCATTTGGTGTCATACTTTCTGAGAACGGTCTGTTCGTAGCACTTTTCACGATTGCTGTGACGAAATGGATGAGTAAGTATAAAGAACGAAATGTTTTTATTCTTTCCTCTGTTATTTATGGTGTATCTATTATACTATTCGGTTTGACTGCGTCATTATGGGTCTTTATTATTGCAATGGGATTATTCACTTTTGCGGAGCTCATGACTGCTGGGATTCAACAAACATTTGTTTCAAAACTTGCACCAGAGCATATGAGAGGTCAATACTTTGCAGCATCAAGTCTTAGATATACGATTGGGCGAACCATTGCACCAATCGTCATTCCAATGTCACTATGGTTTGGATATCCACTAACATTTGGATTTTTAGGAGTATTAACTTTTATTAGTGGTGTACTCTATTATGTCATGTTTCAAAAAGTTGAACAGCCTACACCTGAACACGTGGAGGCTGAATAAAGAAAAGCTGATCAAAGGCAATAACCTTTATCAGCTTTTCTTTTTTATCGGCTCAATTTATAAAAAATTGTGCTGTTGAAATAATTCATTATGACAAAATGTCCATCTTCAAGATTTATCAAATATATGTACATTGCAACATCCTTATTTAGATTTTACCTATAAGGTGTTTCTTGATAAAAATAATTTGGTTTTACGATTTCATTTTTATAGCCTCTATGAAAAATATGTGTTGTTGCAGGAGAAACTGGCGGTATTAGCCAAGTCCAGTCTCCAGTAATATGTCTGCAGCTTTCTGCCTCATTTTGTTCAAACCGTTTAAATTGCTGGGCTGCTGTGTGATGATCTACGATGCTCACGCCATCTTTTTTAAAGGAAAAGAGAACCGCTGCATTCAGTTCAATCAAAGCTCGATCCTTCCAAAGATTAACATGACTATTTGTCTCTAAATTCATGATTGAAGCTACCTTTGGTAATAAATTATATCGGTAAGAATCCGCTAAGTTACGGGCGCCAATTTCCGTTTCCATATACCAGCCATTAAATGGTGCTGCTGTATATTCAATCCCGCCGATCTCCAATCGCATATCTGCGATGATTGGAACGCTATACCACTTCAAATGCAAGTCTTCTATTCCACGGAGCTTTGGATGTGTAATTGGGACCTCTAAAACTTCATCTTTAGATAATGACAACCATTTTGGTGATTGATTATTTAATTGCACAACAAGTGGAAGAATATCAAAATGTGTTCTGTCACCACTCCAGCCTAATTGTTCGCATTGTTTTGTAAATGAAATAGATGCGGGATCTCCAATTACACCAGTTTCTGATTCATATCCAGCATAGCGAATGAGTTGATGATTCCAAATTCTAACTTGGTCATTTTCCCCTTTAAAAGGTTTAAAAATGGTTATAGTAGGTTTAATCTTTCCTTCATTAGTCGCATATGAAATATGATGCTGTAACGCACGAAAAATGGCTTCTTCCGAATTCGCTTTTCTTTCATCAAAGACATTTAAAGTATTCCAAAACAATCGCCCAATGCATTTATTACTATTTCTCCATGCCATTTTGGCACCATGTGCTAATTCTTCATATGTATGTTCATAATAGCCCATTTCTGCAATTTCAATTTTTATATGGTCCATTCTATCTTTTATTTCTTGCTCTGATTTCCCAAGTTCATTGTACGCTTTTTTAATAAATTGTTCTGCTTCAACTTCCAGCTGTGTTTTTGCAGCCAATACGGACACCTCTAATCGTACTATTTACGTGAATTTCACTTTTGTTGTTATAAGTTGGACATGCCGGGTAGAGTCATAAGGATGAATAAGTTAAACCTATCCATCATTAAGAAAGGATAAGGGGGTTTTCGATTGTTTGGTCTAGATGATTTACTTGTTTTTTTTCGTGCCTTTTTCATCATCTTTCCGATCGTTACTCTCATTCATGTGTTAGGACACTATCTATTTGCTAGAATGTACGGCTGTCAGGATGTAAAGCTAGTATTGGGGTGTGGGGCAAAGCTTTTTACTTTTCGATTTATCGAATTTCGTATTTGTTATTTTTGGTATGGCGGCTGTGAATTTTCAAAAATTAATGTGACTAATCGTTTACACCATCTACTTATTTATTTTGGCGGATCCTTTTTCAATATTTTAAGTATCATCATTATTCACATGTTTATTAAAATAAATATCATAAACGCTTCAAGTATAACTTACCAATTTATTTACTTCTCTATTTATACGATTTTCTTTGCATTATTACCAATGGATTATCCAGATGGAAGTCCGAGTGATGGTAAGGCGATTTATCGTATCTTAAGAAAAAGACATGTGCATCAATCAACTGATTGCAAAAAAAGAAAGAAGCAAAACAGTGTTAGAAGCTGGTGAAGCTAGACTTTTAAAGGGACCTAGTCCTTTCTTTTGAAAAAAATAGCCTTTAGCCTATGCTCTCTTATTATGAAAGAAAGAAGGTCTTCATTCTTCCTCTCGAAAGGTGAATGAGCTCCTTCTTTCTTTCTTTCTTATTTTTCTTGTTCAATCTCCTCGACAAGCAGAGACAATTCTTCCCAGCGTTCCATTGTTGCTTCTAATTCTACATCAATTTTTTCTTGTTCCTTATATAGCTCTGTTACTTTCCCTAAATCACTACCCGCAGAAGCAATTTCCTGTTCTAACTGCTCCTTTCTTTCCTCAAGGCTTGTGATTTTATCTTCAATCTGCTCCCATTCCTGTTGCTCTTTATAGGAAAGCCGTTTTTTCTTTTCCTTTTTATATGTTGTTTTATTAGTTGCAGGTTCCTTTTCTTGCATCATTTCTTGAAGCTTGCTTTCTTCCATGTAGTCTGTGTAACTACCTTGGAATCGACTGATTTTTCCATTACGATCAAAAACAATTAAATGATCCACTACTCGATCAAGGAAATAGCGATCATGTGAAACAGTTAGAACGACGCCTGGAAATTGATCTAAGTAGTCTTCTAAAACACTAAGTGTTTGTGTATCAAGATCATTTGTTGGCTCATCTAAAAAAAGGACGTTCGGTTCTTCCATTAATACCTTTAATAAATAGAGACGCCGTCTTTCTCCACCAGATAATTTGCGGATATATGTCCATTGGGCAGAGCGTGGAAATAAAAAGCGTTCTAACATTTGCTCTGCTGTAATGACTTGTCCGTCTATCGTATGAACAATCTCAGCTGTCTCCTTAATATATTCAACAACGCGAAGATTTTCATCCATTTCTTCATGGTCCTGTGTATAATAACCAATCTTCACAGTCTCGCCAACTTCAATTGTCCCTTTATCAGCTGCTATACGACCAGCCATAATATTGAGCAGCGTTGATTTGCCACTTCCATTTGGTCCAATAATCCCAAGTCGTTCACCTGGCGTAACTAAATAATTAAAATCTTTGATCAGATTTTTCCCATCATAAGATTTAGAGATATTTTCCATTTCAAGAACTTTTTTTCCTAATCGAGTAGAACCAATTGCAAAATCAAGGTCTTTAGATAGTGCAGGTCCTTTTTGGTCCTGAAGCTCTTCTACACGTCCTATTCGAGCCTTTTGCTTTGTCGATCTAGCTTTCGCACCTCTGCGCAGCCAGGCAAGCTCACGTCTTAATAGATTTTGCCTTTTCACCTCTGCTTGCTCAGTATTGATTTCTCTCTCTGCTTTCTTCTCCAAGAACACTTCATAGTTTCCTGCATATGTGTAAAGATGACCTTGGTCTAATTCAAAAATTTGGTTTGTAACACGATTTAAAAAATAGCGGTCATGTGTAATTAATACAATTGATCCTTTGTATTGGGCCAAAAATCCTTCTAACCATTCAATTGTTTCATTATCAAGATGGTTTGTAGGCTCATCTAATATTAATATATCAGCCGGCTGAATAAGTGCCTTAGCTATTGCTACACGCTTCTTCTGACCGCCCGATAAATACGCAACAGGCTTCGAAAAATCAGTGATACCAAGCTTCGTTAATACCGTTTTCGCAACTGTATTAGCTTCCCACGCTTCGTGCTGATCCATTTTTTGCTGCATATTCATTAAATGCTTTAGCTTTGTTTCATTTTCTGGATCTTTCTCTAATTCACTTAAAGCAAGCTCATACTCTCTCATCGTTTCCATAATCGGCGCGTCACCGTAATAAATTTGCTCAAGAACAGACAAACCTTCTGTGAGTTCTGGATCTTGTGGTAAATATTCAATCCTCATTGTATTTGAGTGAGTGATCTCACCTGTATCAGCTGATTCGATCCCTGCAATTACTTTTAATAATGTCGATTTCCCTGTTCCATTTACACCGATTAAACCGATTCTTTGCTTCGGTGCAATCGTAAAGGAAATATGATCAAATAAGACTTTTTCGCCATATGTTTTATATAAATTTTCAACTTGTAAAATACTCATAATTTATCCTATCCTTCTGCACAGTATGTTTCTATTGTAAAGCAAAATAGCTGCTCAATGCTATTTTTTGAACAGATCTTTTTCTATACAAATTTAGGCATTTACAGTCGGGCATGTTAGAGTCTTTACTCCATAATTTTTCAAATGATAGATTTAAGAAGAAAGTTGATAAATTTTTTTGAGAAGTTGATAGATTTCTTCGGAAAGTTGATAGATTTGAATATTGATGTTTCTTTATTGTTAAGTGGTGGTATATAAATGACAAACACTTAGAAGGCAGGTGGAAAGGTTGGATTCTAAAAATAATAAACAGAGAAAAGAAATGGATCATCCAGAACAATATAAAACAAATAATAAAACATTATTTGATCGTTTTGAAAGTGAGCAAAATGTAGATCCGATCCCAATGGAGGATTTAAAAATGGAATTACGAGAAGAAAAACAAAAGCATAAAACGAAAGATCAATCATCAAGTGAAGAAAAGTATAAATAGTATCGGTATTCTATTATGACCAGATTTTGATAAAAAAAAGGATAGACATACGCCTATCCTTTATATTTCTAAATTACCCCATAGATTAGACTTGTTTTATTATGCAATCTCAAGTTCAGTTTTCTCACGATAGGACTGTAACGAATGATAAATCACCGTTTCAACTAAGCTAGGATCAACCTCTTTTAAATAAGATTCCGCATAACGCCATGCATTTTCCTCAATCGTAAGTGCAAGCTTATTTCTTTCATGTTGAGTTGTGCATTCATCAAGCTGATCGCATAACATAGCTAGTTCTAAATCTTCTGCATGGCCTATTTCATGGGCAAAAACAATTTTTAGATAGTCTATAAAATAGGCATCTGTTGAAAATAACTGAACGCATTGCTTTTTTATTTCATCAATATATAAAGTAATTGTATGAGTACTGATATGATATTTTCCACCTACAAGACGATTCTCCGGGAACGATGACTCCATTTTCACCTTTACAGATGAGCCAGTATGTTGCAATAGCTCATGAACAACGTTTTCTATTACACTTTGTTGCAAATTTTCACACACCTTACTTTCAATGATAAAAACTTCATTTCCCATTCTATCTATCATCTCATATTTTTCATCCGCCATGTGACCTATTTTTCCACTTCCCCCCTTGTTTTTTCCTTTTTTATCCTATACAATCTAACTGTACTAATCACATTAATACAGTTAATACGAAGGGGGTACTCATGTTTCAACTTGATGTAAGAAGCAGAAAGCCCATATATGAACAATTAGTCGATAAAATTAAAGAATTAATTATTACTCAAATCCTTAAACCAGATGAACAATTGCCTTCAATAAGAATGCTTTCAAGCCAATTAACTGTTAATCCGAATACGATTCAGAGGGCATATCGCGAGCTGGAAAATCAAGGATACCTCTATTCAATAAAAGGGAAAGGTAATTTTGTCGCTGCAATTGAACATATGCCTAATGAACAGAAATTAACTGAACTAAAGGCAGAGATTAAAAAACTTATTGCAGAAGCCATTTACCTTGGGTTAACAAAAGGAGATTTAGATGTACTTTTTTTTGAGGTGAATCATACAAACAAAGGGGATAACAGTGATGATACAAGTTCTATCCGTAAGTAAACAATACAATAAACAACTCGCTGTAAATGACCTTTCATTGACAGTTAAGAAAGGCTCAATATATGGTCTGCTTGGCTCAAATGGGGCTGGTAAAACGTCGCTATTAAAAATGATTGCCGGCATAAATCGCCAAGATAAAGGAACAATCAAAATCGATAAACAACCAGCTTTTGAAAATATCCCGATCAAAGAACGCGTTGCCTTCATTCCTGATGTCCTTTATTTTTTCCCGCAAGCTACTGTTGCGCAAATGGCTGCACAATATAAAGAATATTACCCAAATTGGAACCAACAACGGTTTGAACAGCTTAAGCCAGCCTTTAAAATCGAATTAGATAGAAAAGTACATCGATTGTCAAAGGGGATGAAACGGCAGGTAGCCTTTTGGCTTGCCTTATCTGCAATGCCCGATGTATTAATTCTAGATGAACCAATTGACGGACTTGATCCCGTAATGAGACAAAAGATTAAAAATTTACTATTTCAAGATGTTGCTGAACGGGAAATGACTGTCCTTATCTCCTCACATAACCTACGTGAAATTGAAGATCTTTGTGATCATGTTGGGATTATGCATCAAGGTAAAATATTGATTGAAAAGGAAATTGATGATTTAAAAACAGATACTCATAAGGTTCAATTAGCTTTATCAGATCCTTCTCAAGAAGAACAGCTATTTAATAAACTTAACATTTTGCATCAAGAAAAAAGAGGAAGTGTTTCACTCTTAATTGTCAAAGGACGAGAAGATCAAATTCATGAGATCATCCATTCAACTGAGGTTATCTTATTTGATCTTTTACCACTAACACTTGAAGAAATCTTTATTTATGAAATGGAGGATGTCGGATATGAAATCGAAAAAATCCTTCTTTAAAAGCGGCTTGATTAAACAGGATATTAGACAGCATGGCTGGATTGGGATTATTTATTTTCTTTTCCTTTTATTCGCGGTACCTTTGGAGCTTATGCAAATGGCTTCTAGAGACTATATTATCTTTTCTGACTATAAGAATTACTTATATATTAACACTGAGTTACAGGTACTTATCCTCTTTTCAATACCAGTTGCAACTGGTTTGCTCTTATTCCGTTATCTACAGAATGAGGCATCTGTTGATATGATTCACAGCTTACCAATACGAAGAATCACATTATATATCAGTCATATTATTAGTGGATTGCTATTATTGTTAATTCCGATTTTCCTAACGTCAATTGTCACATTTTTCGTGACAAGATCAATTCCAGAATTTCAATCCATTTTAAGCTTGACAGAAATATTATCATGGACGGGTCTTATTATCCTACTAACAATCATGATGTATTTATTTACAGTCGCTGTTGGAATGTTGACAGGTATGTCTAGTGCACAGGCTATACTAACTTATATTTTTCTCTTTTTACCGATTGGAATGGCTACAATGGTAAGCTACAACTTATCATTTTTGCTGTTTGGATTCTCACCAATTGCAATCGAAGAAAATCTTGTTTACTTATCTCCTTTTTTACGATTTATCGATACTTGGACAACAACAAATCCTTTTTCTAGTCTTGAACTAGTCATTTATATGATTATTACCGTTTGTTTATTTTTTGTTGGAATGGGACTTTATAAGGCAAGAAAACTTGAAAGTGCAACAGATGTCATTGCATTTCACTTTTTAAAACCTGTTTTTAAATATGGTGTTACCTTTTGCAGTATGATTGTTGGCGGGACTTATTTCTCGGCTACTAGCACCCTAAATTGGAATTGGATTATTTTTGGTTATATAAGCGGGGCAATCATTGGTTATGTTGCAGCTGAAATGATCCTTCAGAAAACATGGAGAATCTTTCATTACCGTATATTTACTGGTTTTATTTGCTATAGTATACTATTTGCTTTTATACTTATTAGCATTAAGACAGATATTATTCAGTTCGAAAATAAACTTCCTCGTATGGACCAAATTAGCGAGGTATATTATGGTAAGAAATATGAAATGCAGGAATTATTAAGTAAAGATGAAGATATTTTCTCAGATTCAAAGCTTTATATTCAAGATGTAAGAAACTTACATGAAGCCATTATTGATCAACAACAGCATATCGAATCACTGACATATAATGAGAAATATCAAGAAAAAGTTGTGATCTCCTATCGTCTAAATAGTGGAAAATCATTTACAAGAGAGTATAGTCTCCCTGTTGACTTAATGAAGGATAAGCTAAAATCTGTTATGGAAGCAGAGTCTTACAAAAAGAATCTTCCGCAATACACACTATTACGTGAAGATATTCTTTCGATTAAATTTATTCCAAATGGCCCTGTTACAAAACAAGTGTTAATAACAGATCCAGAGGAAATCAAACAATTAAGAAACGTAATAGAAAACCAACTTCTTAAGCAAACACTAGATGATTTAACGGACCAGACAAGTCCTTGGGGATATATTGAATTCAGCTATCAAAAAGCGGATAAGAACCAACAATCATTCGAGGGAATTTCTGTAGATTGGAAGAAATCTTATCATGAGATCTCAAAGTGGCTTGAAGAGCATGGGTATTTAGATGATGCACGCGTAAATAGTGATGATCTAGTTAATGCAGAGGTAACGAAAATAACGAGTAAAAAAAATCGAAACGAAGAAGTTTATAGCCTTGTTGAAATATTCAAATCAGGAGAACAGTATTTTACGATTACAGACAAAGATGTTTTAACAAAAGCACTTGAACGGTTCACCGAGTATCCTGAAGAACAAACCTATCTCATTAAATTCCGTTTGAAGGATGGTAATGAATGGTATGGTTCATTCTCAGATGAACAAGTTCCTGATGAAATAAGAAACTTATTTAAATAATGATAAGAGGGCTGAACCGTTTAGTTGTTCAGCCCTTTGTTTTCTTTTCCTATTTCTTATTAACTTGTTTACCACTTTTCTTTTGGCTTTGATGCTTGCTATTTCCTACTTGAAAATCGCTGCCAAATTCAATATCATTTTCACCTTGCTGTTTCGCTATTTGCTGACCTGACTGTTGTTTATTCTGTTTCCCTTGTTTTGACATAGTGAGCCCTCCTTATAATTGGTACTCCTTTACTATGTGCAAAAAGATTTGAAACATTCCAATAATCTCTTCATCTAATAGTAAATCCAATTTTCCCTAATTGTTGTGCTTTTTCCAAGCGACTGAATGCTTGCTCATATTGTTCAAGTGGATACATTTGGTCAACAATAGGTTTGATTTGATGTTTCTCAATAAATTGGAGCATTTCACTATATTCTTCCCCACTTCCCATTGTCGAACCGAAAAGATTATATTGGCCATAGAAAAACTCACGAATGTTTAGTTGAACGACGTCTCCTGCTGATGCTCCAAATGTAACGATCGTGCCTCCGGAACGCAGTTGTTTTAATGACTTATTAAATGTTGCTGCACCTACACATTCAATGACAAGATCCACTTTTTCTCCATTCAATGCTTTATCCCAATCCTCTTCACTATTTATTGCTAGATCAGCACCAAGTTCAAGGGCCTTCTCGCATTTAATCTTTGACCTTGAAGTTACATATACTGTAGCACCGACAGCTTTTGCAAATTGCAGTAAAAACGTCGCAACTCCGCTACCGATACCAGGAATGAGCACTTTCATCTCAGGACTTATTTTACCTCTAGTAAACAAGGCGCGATAAGCTGTTAATGCTGCTAATGATAAAACACCTGCTTCTTCCCATGACAAATACTCTGGTTTATGTACTACATTTTCGGCTGGAACAATAATTTTTTCTGCAAAAGTACCATGTGTAGGGAGACCAATGATCCCAAATCCTTGTGGCGGCGCATCACTTTTTTCTCTCCATCCAAGGCTTGGATTAATGATCACTTCATCTCCAACTTTAACATTTTCTACTCCATCACCAACCGCATCAATAATTCCGGCACCATCAGAACCAATGATTATCGGTGGATCTGATGGTTTATGATTTTGGTCTATTGTAAACAAATCACGATGATTTAAGCCTGCTGTTTTAAGCAAGACTCTTACTTCCTCTGCTTTTGGAATTCTCTCTTCCATTTCTTGATAAGCTAATCCATTAATACCCGCTATTTCTGCATGAACTAATGCTTTCATCTTCTCGCTCCCATTATTTGTATATGTTTATATACTCATCTTACTAAAAATCTGCCATAATAGTTAGTCTTTTATTCTATGGTCGAAAGTATCATGTCATATTTTCTCACACGATATATTGATAAATTTACTAATATATGTAATAATTTTTTTCTAAGATGAAAATTTTATTTAAAAATAATATAAACGGATGATAGTTGTGAGAGAGTGCAAAATGTTTTTACGCCACCGAAGGAGCAAGTTCCAAAAAAAGACCCTTGGAAACGAATCTCTCAGGTAGATGGAACACAACTGGACGTAGCTCTGGAGAATGTGTATTAAATTAAGCTTCTATTAGTAATAATAGAGTTTAAATTTTAGGTACAAGGACAGAGAAGGGTACCCCTTTCTGTTTCCTTTTTACGTTTTACACCTAAACAACCCTATCACATTTTCAAAACATCTGAATTTATATTATAGCCGAATACATCAAGTTATATGTAAACTACTCACAATGGACTTCTTGTAAATATTTCAAAATTAAGTCTATTCCTAGAAAGAGTTTTTAGGACTTTAGTATATCGCTATACAAAGTCTTTATTAATATTAGTGTGACATTCATTAAAAATCTTAAAATTTATCTAGGGGGGAATGCGATTGATTTTGCGATTCTTTAAACAGGAAATGTAATATATTTTTCAGTATGAATTTTTGTATCAAGCTCATTATTTGTCATTCTTATATTTTTCTTAAAATGAAAAACAATCATGTTACAATTTCTAATTTGGTTTATAGACCAATCTATATGAAAACGTTAGAAATTTACGAATATTTAATTTAGGGGGGATTTTCTTGTTCGAACAAATCGTTACGAATCTTAGCAATTTTTTATGGAGCACACCAATGATCATCTTTTGTGTTTTAGTTGGATTATTCTTTACTTTACGTACTAATTTCTTACAGATTCGTCATATAAAAGAAATGGTCCGTTTATTATTTAAAGGAAAAAGCTCAGATGAAGGTGTTTCTTCCTTTCAAGCATTATCTTTAGCTTTATCCGGTCGTATTGGAGTAGGTAATATCTCTGGAACGGCAACAGCTATTGCATTCGGAGGACCTGGCGCTGTATTTTGGATGTGGGTGATCGCATTTGTCGGTGCCGCTTCAGCTTTTGTTGAGTCTACACTTGCCCAAATTTATAAGGAAAAGCAAGATGGAGAATATCGAGGTGGTCCTGCCTTTTATATCGAAAAAGGACTTGGCTGGAAGTGGTATGCTGTTATTTTTTCAATTGCCACACTAATTGCTATGGCAGTTTTAATGCCTGGCGTACAATCCAATTCAATTGCAGTATCCATTGATAATGCATTTAATATCGACACTACCATAACCGGTATCGTACTTGTTGCAATTTTAGCTCTTATTATTTTTGGTGGTATTAAGCGTATTGTAAATGTTGCACAATTTGTCGTCCCTTTCATGGCTTTAAGTTATTTACTTGTAGCTCTTTATATCGTAGCTATTAATTTCAATGATATTCCAGAAGTTTTTTCACTTATTTTTACCAGCGCTTTTGGGGCAGATTCATTATTCGGTGGAATAATTGGTTCGGCGATTGCTTGGGGTGTAAAACGTGGCCTTTATGCAAGTGAAGCTGGACAAGGAACAGGAGCTCACCCTGCTGCTGCAGCAGAAGTGTCTCATCCTGCTAAACAAGGGTTAGTACAAGCATTTTCTATTTATCTAGATGTGTTCTTAGTTTGTACAGCAACTGCTTTCATGATTTTATTTTCAGGAACGTACAATACAATTGATGAAAGTACAGGAGACTATTTAGTCCAAAATATTACCGGAGTGGAAGAAGGTCCCGGATATACGCAAGCAGCAGTTGATACAGTCTTCCCTGGATTTGGTTCAGGATTTGTTGCTATCGCACTTTTCTTCTTTGCATTCACAACAATTATGGCTTACTACTATATCGCAGAAACAAATCTCGCTTATCTGATAAAGGGTAGAAACAGTAAAATTGCTTTAAATCTATTAAAAGTTATTCTCTTAGTTGCCACTTTCTATGGAGCAATAAAAGAAGCGACATTAGCATGGACACTTGGGGATATTGGACTTGGAATTATGGTTTGGTTGAATTTAATTGCCATACTATTATTATCTAAACCAGCGTTTATCGCTTTAAAAGATTATGATCAGCAAAAGAAGCAAGGCCTTGATCCCACTTTTAATTCAACCAAATTAGGTATTAAAAATGCAGATTTCTGGGCTAATGGTTATGAACACACTGATAATAAAGAGAATGAGAGAGTTTCATAAAGCGAGATTTATTAGATCTTTACGGGCAGTTTAGCGCCACCTTTCTTCTTTGCTCTCTCCCCTGATTTTAAAATTGGGGTTTTACTGCCCGTCATGAAGGGATAAAGCAAAGCTTGATTAATAAAGAGTAAAAAGCACCAGCATGAAGCTGGTGCTTTTTTAATATCCTTCAAAGAAATATTGAGAACAATAGGTACGCCAAAACATGAAAAGTACTTGAACTACATTTTATTCTGAAGCTCATAATAAAAGCCCTTTTCCTTTAGTAAATCATCATGTGTCCCGTTTTCAATAAGTCGACCGTCTTTTAAAACTAATATTTGATCAGCCTTTCGAATCGTATTTAGTCGATGTGCGATAACAAAGGTCGTTCTTCCCTTCATTAACCTTGTTAAAGCTTCTTGAATTCGAATTTCAGTAATCGTATCGATACTGCTTGTCGCTTCATCTAGAATGAGAATTTTAGGGCTTGCAAGCATAGCTCTTGCAATGGCTAATAGCTGTTTCTGGCCATGGCTAATACCGTTACCTTCTTGTGTAAGGATAGATTGATAGCGATTTGGCAGCTTTTGAATAAATGAATCTGCATTTGCTAATTTTGCCGCTTCTACAACTTCCTCATCTGTTGCATCTAATCGTCCATATCTAATATTTTCTAAAATCGACCCTTGAAAAAGAAACGTATCTTGTAAAACAAAGGCCATTTGCCTGCGAAGATGATCACGACTCATTTGAACCATATTCATCCCATCAACACTAATGACTCCTTGATCTGGATCATAAAATCGGGAAATAAGATTAATAATTGTTGTTTTCCCCGCCCCAGTTGGTCCTACGATAGCAATCGTTTCACCAGGAGCTGACGTGAAGCTAATATGTTCAACTGTATGTCTCTCCTTTTCGTCATCATATGAAAAGGATACATCTGAAAAAACAACTTCTCCGCTAATCACCTCTCCACTAGAACCAGCTGTGTACTCATCTTTTTCTTCCTCTTCATCAAGAATATCAAACACTCTTTCTGCACCTGCAATTGCTGATAGTAAGGTATTAAATTGGTTGGCGAGATCATTTAATGGACGTGTAAATTGTCTAGCATATTCCGCAAAGATCACGATAACTCCAATGGTCACCATTTGATTCAGTGCTAAAATACCGCCAATTCCAGCAATAAGCGCAAAGCTTAGATTATTTAAGACATTCATCACCTTTGGAATAAAGCCCGAAATCGTTTGTGCCCAAAAACCCGAACCTTTTAGGTTCTGGCCCTTTTCAATAAAAGCTGCAATTACCTTTTCCTCTTGAGAATATGCTTTGATCATTTTTTGTCCAGAAATGACTTCTTCAATATAACCATTTAGTTCTCCTAAATGCTGCTGCTGTTTTTTAAATAATGTACCAGTTCTATTTGTTATCCATTTCATCCCGAATACCATTAATGGAATAATCACCATTGTAATGACAGTTAAAAGCGGACTAAGCCATATCATGATCGATACTGTACCAACTAATGTTAAGACACTTGAAAAAATTTGAATAACAGAACTATTTAATGTGGAGCTTACATTTTCAATGTCATTTGTCACTCGACTCATTAATTCGCCATGCTGTCTTTTATCAAAAAAAGAAATTGAAAGCTTATGTAAATGGTGAAATAAGTCTTTTCTCATTTGATTGACCGTAAATTGTGAAACACCAATCATCAAGTAATTTTGTAAAAACAATGAGATTGAATAACAACTATAGATGATAATTAGGACAATTATTAAGGGAAATAAGCCTTCTTCTTCTCTTGTTACAATATATTCATCGATCGTTATTCCAATTAAATATGGACCTAATAAACCGAGTCCAGAGCTTGCCAAAACCATTAACAACACAATTGACAACAGAACTTTTTTTACTGATAAATACTGCCACAATCGATATAAGGTCTGAACATTCATTTTCTGTTTTTGCCACTTTTTATCTTTATTTTGCAAGGGAATTTTTTCATATTTAAACGGACTAGTTAGTTGCTTGAACATCAATTAACTCCTCCATTTTTTGAGAGTGATAGATTTTTTCGTAAAGAGGAGATGTCTTACGTAACTGATCATGGCTACCCTCTCCTATTAGTATTCCATCCTCAAGCAGTAAAATTTTATGTGCCCCTTGTGCAGTACTGATTTTTTGTGTGATTAAAAGTGTCGTACAAGAATAACAGCGTAATGCTGCTAATAGCTTTGATTCTGTTTTGACATCTAATGCACTCGTACTATCATCTAATAAAAGCAGCTTCGGCTTACGTACTAAAGCTCGTGCTACAGATAGACGCTGCTTTTGCCCCCCTGAGAGATTGACACCCTTTTGACCTATTATCGTCTCATATTTATTAGGTAGTGCTTCAATTGTTTCATGAATTTGTGCTGCTTTAGCTGCTTCGATTATTTCTTCAAAGGTTGCATGCTCGTTACCCCACGCTATATTTTCCTTTACAGTACCGCTAAAGAGCACCGCTTCTTGGGGAACAAATCCAATTTGATCACGTAAATTCTTCAAGTTCATTGAATCAATTGCTATATTATCAATGGAAATTTTCCCTGAATTCACTTCATAAAGACGAGGTAACAGCTGGAAAAGTGAAGACTTACCTGATCCTGTACCACCCATTACAGCAATCATTTCCCCAGCATTTACAGTAAATGAAAGGTCGTTAAGAACAACTTGGTTCGTTCCAGGGTATGTGAATGAAACCTGGTCAAAGACCACATTTCCTTCTGTGAATGTATATGTATCCTCATATTTTTGCCTATCATTTTCTATATCTAGCACTTCTGAGATTCTTGATGCTGATGCATGTGAACGAGAAAGAAACATAACAATAAAAGAAAACATTGATAACGCAGAGGTTACCCGAAAACCATAATTAACAATGGCTACTACTTCCCCTACCTGAACACTTCCATTTATCACATGTGTATGTCCGTTCCACAAGATAAATAAAATTGCAATATTCATGATAAATAACAAAATTGGCATCGAAGTTTCAATCATCCGTAGAGCATTAACTGTTGAATCTCTAAGAGAATTTGTCGCATGTGAGAATCGCTTCCCTTCATGATCTCTTCTAACATATGCCTTAACTAATCTCATACCTATTAAATTTTCTCTCAATACGTCATTCACCTTGTCTAGCTTAG
Organism: Metabacillus sediminilitoris; assembly: GCF_009720625.1. Taxonomy (NCBI): domain Bacteria; kingdom Bacillati; phylum Bacillota; class Bacilli; order Caryophanales; family Bacillaceae; genus Metabacillus; species Metabacillus sediminilitoris. Next base: position 432,075 of record NZ_CP046266.1, on the reverse strand, counting down.
ACTGAACTCTTTTGAAATAACGACTTCCTCGTTTCATGATCCAAATGAGTAAAAGAACAATTAGTGGTATCACCACCACAAAAATACCAGCTAATGCAGGGCTGACGATAAATGACATAATAATTGAGCCAATAATAAGAAGCGGCGACCTTAACATTATTCTAAGTCCCATAAATAACGTGTTTTGCAATTGGGTAATATCATTTGTCATTCTAGTAATTAATGATGCAGCAGGAAATCGACTTAAATTTTCAAATGAGAAAGATTGCACCTTAATAAAAATCTGCTTTCTAATATCAAAACCAAAACTTTGACTAACATGGGCTGCATAAAATGAGTTGACCATCCCTGAAGCAAATGCTAAAAGTGAAATTCCTACCATAATCCCTCCCCATTGCATAACAACAGAAAGGTCTTCTTTAAGTATTCCTTCATCAATAATTTTAGCCATTAAAAGTGGATGAATAAGTTCTACCGCCAATTCAATGAGCATCAATAGTAATGCAATCGACATCGGAAATCGATAGGGCTTAAGAAATGAGCGAAACTTTAGCATATCTGTCCTCCAAGCTAGTAATTACATATAACCAAGCATTTACAAAAAAAAGAATGGAAGCGTTTTTAATAGTTTACCAGAAATAGGTGATCACACCAAAGAATGAGACTATGTACAAGGTATAATACTTTCTTCATTATCTTTATGATAAACTTCCTTGGATTATTAAAAATTTGCAACGATTGCTACATTAAGTATGGCCATTTCAGAAGCTCGACTCTCCCTAAATTGTTCTATCACTCCCTATGCGATGTTTATACAAAGCAATAGTTAATCACAAACGATTAACCTAAAAGACTTTCTTTTATCACCACTAAAAGACAGTCTTTTATTTTCTCTATAAATCTCCACATCTTACGATTTTTCATATTTACACATACTTAACAAAATAAAAACCTTTTGTTTAACCACTCTTAATAATGAATTACTAGACTTATACTACAGGAGGTGAAATGGCGAGAACTACATAAGCTATTCAATTTTCACACGTGAATAAAAAGAGAAACCAATGAATTAATACAGGAGGTCAAAATGAAAATAATCAAAAAAACATTAACGTTTATGTTCATTCTTTTACTATTAGCAGCATGCAGTAGTAATACAGAAACAACTGGAACAGCGAATAATGAAAATGAATCGGAAGAACAAACAACAATAGAAGGAAATCTTTCTTTTTATACATCACAGCCTGACGAAGATGCGCAAAAGCTCGTAGATTCATTCACTGAGAAATATCCAGATGTAAAAATCGAGATTTTCCGTTCTGGAACTGAAGAAGTTGTGAGTAAAATCCTTGCAGAAAATAAAGCAGGTGAAGTACAAGCAGATGTTTTGCTAGTAGCAGATGCCGTAACATACGAGAATTTAAAAAATGAGGACTTATTATTATCCTACAAATCAGAAGAAGCAAATGAAATTCCTGAATCGTTTGTAGATAAAGACGGAATGTATACAGGAACAAAGGTTATGGCTACAGTTTTAGCTGTAAATACAGAAAAGGTAAAAGAATTACCTGACTCTTGGAATGTGTTAGCTTCAGAAGCTGCTAAAGGACAAGCTGTTATGCCAAGTCCCTTATATTCTGGTGCCGCTGCCTATAACCTAGGTGTTTTCACAAGAAATGGCGAATTCAATTGGGATTTCTATGAAGGCTTAAAGAAAAACGAAGTGATGATCACAGAAGGAAATGGTGCTGTTCAACAAGCAGTTGCTGCAGGTGAAAAATCTTATGGCATGATTGTTGATTATCTTGTTGCTCGTGCTAAAGCAGATGGTTCACCAATCGATCTTATTTATCCAAAAGAAGGTGTTCCAGTCATCACTGAACCAATCGCAATCATGAAAAATACAAAAAACGAAGCTGCAGCTAAAGCTTTTGTAGATTTTGTTCTTTCTGAGGAAGGTCAACAGCTTGCAGCAGAAATAGGCTACACACCAATCCGCAACGGAATTGATGCTCCTGAAGGACTAAAAACCATTGAGGAAATGAATGTTTTAGAAGCTGATTTATCCGAATTATATGAGGCACGTGAATCTGATAAGGAAGAATTCAGCAACTTATTCGGAGATAAATAGATAAGAAATGAGGCGTCAAACATGGCAAGATCCGCAATCACTTCGGGGAATCTTTTCACAAAGTATTCCCCTTCTTTTTTTAAGATATTTGTATTCTTCTTAGTTTTCCTCGTCTTTTTCATACCGATTATTAGACTAGTTTTGTTAAGCCTTAGCTCTGAAAACGGCTTAAGCCTCAGCCATTATGTTGAGGTATTAAAAAACCCTGTAACCTGGAAGACAATCTACAATACAATCATCATTGTTACTGGCTCTACAATTATTTCTGTCTTTCTCGGCCTGCTAACTGCCTGGATAGTAGCATATACAAATGTACGTCATAAAAAACTGTTGAATCTATTTATTTTTTTACCTTTCGTTATTCCATCTTATATTACAACACTTGCTTGGACACAATTTATGGGGGTTAATGGTCCTGTTGCTAAACTATTAAACATTCTGCCAGGTCATATACAGCCTATGAATTTATATAGTTTAACAGGCATTATTTTAGTAATGGGAATTTCTCATTATCCATTAGTTTACTTATTATCTGGTAGTGTACTAAGAAAAATACCAAGAGAACTAGAGATGGCAGCAAAAGTATCTGGTGGATCTAAATATATTTCACTTAGAAAAATAACAATACCTCTAGCTCTCCCAGGAATTGCAAGCGGTGGGCTCTTAGCATTTTTAGCAAGCCTTGATAACTTTGGCATTCCAGCTTTTTTAGGAATACCAGCTAATATTCGTGTTTTAAGTACATATATTTATGAACAAATTATTGGATTCGGGCCTTCTGCTTTTGCAAAAGGTGCGGCATTATCCGTCATTTTAGGGATATTCGCTATCATCGGTACCTTTTTTCAATGGTTGCTGCTTCGGCGATCTAAACAAATTGAAACTTCTAGAGTAGACAAAGAACCACGCGTGATATTACCTGGAAGAATGAGGTTAATAATAGAAACATTGTTATGGACCTTCTTAATTGTGACGAGTCTAGTTCCTCTTCTATCCATGGCTTCCACATCCTTAATAAAGGCATACGGATTGGATTTCAACTTGCAAAATATTAGCTTTAAACATTACGAATTTATTTTATTCTCTAGCTCGAAGGTGCAAGGAGCTATTCAAAATAGTTTACAACTTGCATTTATTGTGACATTGATAGGACTATTTGTTGGGACATATATTGCTTATATACGTGTTAGAAAACCATCTTTATTAAATAAATCGATAGAAGTTATGGTCGGACTTCCATATGCACTTCCTGGTACAGTTTTAGCACTTGCCATGATCTTTACATGGTTAGAACCTATTCCCGGTTGGAACCCAGGCATATATGGATCAATTTTTATCCTTTATATCGCATATATCACCAGATTTCTAATTCTGCAAATTAGAGGGAGTGTAACCTCTCTCTTACAAATAGATGGTTCAATGGAGGATGCTGCCAGAACAAGCGGGGCTTCTCCCTATTACAAATGGCGAAAAATTTTGATTCCACTTATCTTACCAGGCTTATTAAGCGGAGCTTTTCTTGTTTTCTTAACTGCCCTAACTGAATTAACTGTCTCTTCTCTACTCTGGTCTAGCGGCTCGGAAACAATTGGTCTTGTCATTTTTAATTTTGAACAAGCTGGAAATACAACATATTCAACTGCTTTTTCAACGATCATCGTATTGCTTATCCTAATTGGATTTATAATTATTTTTCTATTTCAAAAGTATTGGGAAAGAAAGGTGTTACCTAATGACGACAGAAATTAAAAATGTTAGCAAATTTTTCGGATCAACACATGCATTAAAATCCATTACCTTATCAATTAAAACTGGAGAATTCATTGCCATTCTAGGCCCTTCAGGTTGTGGAAAAACGACTTTGCTTAAACTATTAGCTGGATTTGATACACCATCAGAGGGTGAGATTTTTATTGATCATCAACTAGTTAGTGAGAAAAACCAATCAACACCACCTGAAAAAAGAAATATCGGTATGGTTTTTCAATCATTTGCATTATGGCCGCATATGAATGTAAAAGATCATATTAGGTTTCCACTGCTTCATCATCGATTTTTACAAGATGATCTTAAAATAAATATTGAAAATAGGCTTAAAGAGGTTTTAAACATTGTAGAACTTCAAAGCTTTGCAGAGAGAATGCCACATGAATTATCAGGGGGACAAAAACAGCGAGTTGCTCTAGCAAGGGCAATTGCTCCAAAACCTGCGTTATTACTTATGGATGAACCTTTAAGCAGTTTAGATGCAGAATTAAGAATGGAAATGAGACGTGAAATACAAAGTCTTCATAAAGTGACAAGAGCATCCATTGTTTATGTAACACATGATCAAGATGAAGCACTTGCATTGGCAGACAGAATTGTTGTCATGAACAATGGACAAATTCAACAAGTTGGTACCCCTCGAGAAATTTATGACAAGCCAAATACCGAGTTTGTTGCAACATTTGTAGGTAAAGCAAATTTGATTCATGGTGAATGGGTGGATGCCACTACCTTTAAGCCCTCTTACAAGAACATTCATTCACATTGGGCTAAATTGGATGTGTCAGCAGATTTAAGGAAAAAAGATCTTTGTCCGATTAGACCAGAGCAATTTTCACTATCATATACAGGAGAAGGCATTGAAGGAACGATTAAAAATGTTCAATATCAAGGGAAAGAAATTCATTATACAGTTGATATTGGTCCAGAGCTAATCACCATTCATGAGGATTCTCAATATGATCCTTTTCATGTTGATGATTTCGTTTATATAAATCTAAAACAAACAATAAAATCAGATAAACCAGCAGTTACTTTTCGTTAATCCTCATTTACTATTCTCTTATCCTCTTGAATTTTTTCCTTGTATTTACAATAATATGATTATTGGGGAAATTAGTGAGATGGAAAAATAAATTCACGAGGAAGAAGGAGTAATATGTCTATAGCTTCAATAACAAAACAACCTGTGAAAACACAACAGGAGACAAAGACCGTTTACAATATTTTATTTATTATTAGTCTTTGTCATCTTTTAAATGATAGTATCCAAGCCATTATTCCTGCGATGTTCCCAATTTTAGAAGGTTCGATGGGTCTAAGCTTTACTCAACTCGGGTTGATCGCATTTGCCTTAAATATGGTTTCGTCAGTAATGCAGCCTGTTGTTGGCTTTTATGCCGATAAAAAACCAATGCCATACGCTTTACCAATTGGATTAACGAGCAGTTTGCTCGGAATTCTTGGTTTAGCCTTTGCACCATCGTTTTTAACCATCCTTCTATCTGTCATTTTTATCGGATTAGGATCTGCGATTTTTCATCCAGAAGGATCAAGGGTTGCTTATATGGCAGCGGGAAAACGGCGTGGATTGGCACAATCGATTTATCAAGTTGGTGGTAACAGCGGTCAAGCGCTTGCCCCGCTCATTACAGCTTTAATTTTAGTACCGCTTGGTCAGTTTGGTGCAATTTGGTTTACGATTGTAGCGGCAATCGCAGTTGGATTATTAACGTATATTGCTATCTGGTATTCTAGACGTTTATCTATTACTAATACTGCTAGTAAACCAAAAACCGAACCGAAAGTGAAAAACGAGGCTATATCCAAATCGATTATTACAGCACTAATCATTATTATTTTCCTTATTTTTGCACGCTCCTGGTATGTGAGTGCCATTTCAAACTTCTATACGTTTTATGCAATCGATAAATATCATTTAACAATTGCTCAATCACAAGTATATATTTTTATTTTCTTACTAATGGGCGCTGTCGGTACATTCTTTGGGGGACCTTTAGCTGATAAATATGGTAAACGGAATATTATCATTATTTCGTTGCTTTCAGCAGTACCACTCACAATTATTTTGCCTTTTGTTAATGCTACCGTATCAATTATTTTGTTAGCTTTGATCGGATTCGTCTTAATGTCTAGCTTTTCTGTTACCGTTGTTTATGCCCAAGAACTCGTTCCTGGAAAAATTGGTACAATGTCAGGTTTAACTGTAGGTCTTGCTTTTGGAATGGGTGCAATCGGATCAATTGCATTAGGTGCGATGATCGATTTTGTTGGATTAACACCTACGATGATAACGGTTGCCTTATTACCTATAGTGGGAATTCTAGCATTTCTATTACCAACCGATCACATGCTAGTTATGTGGCAAAAAGAGAATAAATAGAATAACAGGAATAAATTGGATGAATATTTAATCTAATTGTAACCTAAAACAGCCCCTTTCTATGTTATAACTATATACGAGAAAGGGGTTGCTTTATGCGGGCTTTAAAGCGAACAATTGCCACACTTTGTATCCTTCTATTATTATTACCTTTTACTAATGTGGCAAATGCAGCATCAACTAAAGACACTTTACATAGTGCGGAGGAACAGCTAGAGCAGAATCAACAAACCATTCTTCAAAAGGAAAAAGAACAGCAAGCTGTTCATGAAGAAGTGAAAAGTATTCAAGAAAATTTACAAATTTTAGAGAATGATATTTCTCAAAACCAACAAAGCTTAGCTCAAGTTGAAGGTAAAATTGATGAAATTCAGCAAATCATCGAACAGAAGAAAGAAGAAATTGTCCTTCTACAGGACAAGGTGTATGCGCGTGAAGACATTATGCAAAAAAGATTAGTCGCTCTTCAGCATAGCGATCATACATCTATTGTCATTGAAACTCTCGTAAACTCTGAAAGCTTAGGAAATTTCTTTGAACGGGTTGGCGCAGTTGCGACACTTTTAAATGCGGATCAAAATATTTTAGATGAACAAGAAGCTGACCTAAAGCAAATTGAGGAAGATAAAAAAGAAATCGATCGACAAGAACAGCTCCTCATTAGTCAACAGGCTGAAATCGAAGAAAAAAAGGCAAAGCTTGAAGAGAATTTTTCAAAAAGAAACGCTGCATTAGTTGCAATGCAGGATAAATATACTAAGATAGCAAACGAAATCGACCTTGCTGAACAGGATAAAAACAATATACAATCACAAATTAAAACAATTCAAACTCAAATACAAAAAGAAGAAGCTGCAGCAAAAGCTAGAGCTGTGGAATTAGCTAAAGCTAAAAAAGCTAAAGAACAAGCAAAAGTCGTACAAACGGTTTCTGCTCCACCTTCAACAGCAAAAAAACCATCTGCATCTTCATCAGGACAAGCTTCAACTTCTAAATCTGGTAAAGAACTGTATGTAGCAGCAACAGCCTATAGTCACGAAGATACACAAAGTGACCTCACCTATCTTGGATACAATATCAAAAAAAATCCAAATATGAAGCTCATTGCTGTTGATCCTGGTGTTATTCCTCTCGGATCCAAAGTATGGGTAGAAGGTTACGGTGTTGCAATTGCTGGCGATACAGGCGGTGCCATCATTGGACATAAAATTGATGTATTAATGCCAAACAGCGCAAAGGCTAGACAATGGGGCCGTAAAACGGTGAAGATTATTATTTTAGATTAAAAGAACAATCATTTATGATTGTTCTTTTTTTATGTGGTTTGCCGAGTATTTTGCAATCAATTGGCTTGTTTATTAAGATGGATGTGTTCTTACTATTCCAAGTTCCTCTAGCTTCTATCCTTCTTTTATTAAGGCTGTTTTCGCATACTTTATTGCTATTTACCAAGTAATGCGGTGTGGTTGATTGCAGCGAGAGATGCTCGCTTTTTAGCGGGGCGGGCGGTGATCCTCCTCGGCGTAAACGCCTGCGGGGTCTCACCTGTCTCGCAATCTGCTCCAATCAACATTAAATAGTTTAGTTTTCGTTTTAAAAACAACAAAATCCTCTTTATTCTTTTATAGGAATAGTTCTTCTTCAACGAGAGATGTTAAGAATATGGTAAAAAAGGAGATGATAACATGGATAGAAGAAATCAACATTCAGTAATAACTCCTCATCCTGATGGAGAAAAAGAATCAATCATAAACGATTCATTAGCAACAGCTGGATCTCAAATTGGCATTAAATTAAATGCAGATCCTGAGTTTGCCCAAGAAAAGAATCCTTTTCATCTGCAAAACAAACAAGATCCAACTATGGCTCCATTTGAAAAACTAATGCGAGGAAATGAAGTTGAAGAATAAGTAAATATCTTACTTTACATGTGTGAGGTGATCTCTAAAATGGCTGATTGGAATGAACAAGCAGCACCTAATAATAATTTACCAGCTAAGACAATTCGTTCATCTGATTCAATTTCTAATAAGCAAAATACAACGAAATCTTTGAAAAAATCATCTGACAACAGAAAATAACGAATAAAGAGGCTGTCAATCATGCCCTGCACATATCAGCCTCTTTTTCGTTTATCAATGGTTTATTAAAAATCTGTTAGTTACTATTTTTCTTAATTAGTTGATAAATATCTTCCTTTGTCGGTAATGCTGAAATAGCCCCTTTTCCTGTTGTTGTTAAAGCACCACTTGCATTTGCAAATGATAGTATTTCCTGATTTTCTTCCTGTAAAGTCTTCATTAATTGAGGGACAGATGCATTTTTCTCTAATAATTTAAATAAAAATCCTCCGATGAATGCATCACCTGCACCTGTTGTATCCTCAACAGTAACGCCAAAGCCAGATGAACTGTAGCATTTTCCATTCACATAGAGATCGGCCCCTTGTGAACCTCTCGTATAAATGACTGCTTTTACGTCACCAACAAATAATGAGTGAATCGCTTCATTCTCATTCGCTATTCCTGTAATAAATTCTAATTCTTCATCAGAAATTTTTACGAGATGTGCTTCTGGAATAAACTGAAGAATCGTTTTTCTACAATCTTGCGGGTCTTTCCATAACGGTAAGCGAACATTTGGATCAAAACTAATGATCGCACCCTTTTCCTTTGCCGAACGGATAGCTTTAGCGTGAGCTTGCTTCATAGGACTTTCAACTAAATCGACCGAACAGAAATGAAGGATATCTCCTTCATTAAACCAGTTCTCACCAATCTCTTCCTCTGACAATAGTAAGTCCGCTGATGGATTGCGATAAAAAGAAAAATCTCTTTCTCCATCTTCTTTTAACGAAACAAATGCTAATGCTGTATTAGCTTCATTTGTTCTGTATACATAATTCGTATTTACGCCAACTTCATTTAGTGTATCAATGAGGAAGTCACCAAATGCATCAGATCCAAGTTTTGTAATCATTGAAGCATTCCCGCCAAATTTCGCAACAGCTGCTACTACATTTGCAGGTGCCCCTCCTGGTGCTCGCTCAAATGAAAAGACATCTTTTAATGCTTTTCCTTTTTGTGCAGGAATAAAATCGATTAGCACTTCTCCTATTGAAAATAATCTAGCCACAATTTTTCACCTCTTTTTTAGATATCCCATTTTTTAGCAATGAAAGTAACAGTCCCACCTTCTGCAAAAAAACGAATTTCATTACTATCTGCTTTCGGGAAAATTCTACTAGTAAATACTTCCTCACCATTATTAATAAAAATCTCCACAGATGATGTATCAACAAATAGATGAAATTTAATTTTTCTTGATTCCATTGAACACTGGCGTCTTGTACCAAAAGCTTCACCGACAGGTTGTCCAGACAAACTTCTGTCTAACATAACCCTTTTTTCATGTGCATCATACTGAATGACTGTTTTTTCATCACCTTTTGCACGGAATTCAATACCAAATACGGCTGAATCATTTTCAAGAACCTCACAGATTAGTTCATACTTCTTTCCACTGAAAGCTTTAAGTTTTTCATTCGTGATGGTAGCTTCCAACTCACTCTTATCTTTTCGCAGCTTCTTTAATTCCTTTGCAGGCTGCTGAAAAAGTTTTCCATTTTTTACGCTTAACTCTCTTGGGAGGGTTAGGCAATGTGCCCAATCATTTCGATCTGTTGGATAGTCAATTTCCGGAAGGCCCATCCAGCCAACTAGAAGACGACGTCCATCTGAGGATAATGTCGTTTGTGGGGCATAAAAATCAAAGCCACGGTCAAGTTCATGAAACTCTCCATGAGAAAAAGATAAGGTCTGTAAATCTAGTTTATCACCTACTAGATAACCTGATTGATAGATATTTTGAAAATGATCACCCTTTGGTTCTAATCCTTGTGGTGAAAAAACAAAAACTCCGTTTCCATCTAATTCAAAGTAATCAGGACACTCCCACATATAACCGAAATGCTCCAAATCTGTTTTCATTTCACCTAAAAAAGTCCAATCTGACAAATTGATTGATTTATATAGAACTGCACAACCAGTAGAATTCGCCCTTTGAGCACCGATTACCACATAAAATGTATCACCTGATTTCCATATCTTTGGATCTCTAAAATGGTCAGTATAGCCTTCAGGCACATCTGCTATAACTGGAGATTGAGACTTAATAATCTTCCCCTGTTTATTCATAACAGCCATTACTTGATAAGGATGGCGCTCCCACTGCTTATTGCGAGTATTCCCTGTATACATTAAATACAAGTGATTTTCATGCTCGATTGCACTGCCAGAATAGGCACCATGACTGTCATAATCATGATCTGGCTTTATTGCAACCCCAACATTTTCCCAATGAACCAAGTCCTTTGATTTTGTATGGTACCAATATTTTAGTCCATGAACTGGGCCAAGTGGGAACCATTGATAAAATAAATGATATTCACCATTGAAATAAGAAAATCCATTCGGATCATTCAATAACCCAGTTGTGGGCTGTATATGATAGCTTTGTCTCCACTCGCAGTTTTTTACCTTTTTTGTGATTGTTTCAATCTCTTCCTTGCTTGCATTTTCAAGTCGACGATATCTCATTTCTCTTGTCCATTCCATATTCATCGTTCTCCTCATGCTTAGTATTCATAACCTTAGAAATAAAGACAGGAGAATCATGTAGATTCCCCTCTAAATTGTTAAATTATCCTTGTTTTTTAGCAGCTCTTTTTCCTAATACAATTGTTACGATAAAAGCAACTGCACATGAGATGAGCATACCTAACACATAAAATGTGATCGTACCAGGTTTAATTGAAATAACACCTGGTAGTCCTGCAGCACCTAAAGCGATTGCTTTAACATGAAACAGTGACATAAAACCTGAACCTGCAGCTGCTCCAATTATTGCAGCAATGAATGGATAACGCAGCTTCAAGTTAACACCAAACATAGCTGGTTCAGTTATACCTAGTAGTGCTGAAATACCTGCTGCTGACGCTACACCTTTTACTTTTGCATCACGAGCTATTAATAATACAGCAAGAGTTGCAGCTCCTTGCGCTACATTTGACATAGCAGCAACAGGGAAAATGAAAGACCCTCCTGTTTTTGCAATATCAGCTAGTAATTGTGTTTCAACTGCAATAAAGCTATGATGCATACCAGTAATAACAATCGGTGCATATGCTAAACCGAACAATGCTGCTCCAATGAAGCCAGTTGTATCGTATAACCAAATAAGTCCATCTGATAATAGGTTTCCTGCAGTTCTAGTAATAGGTCCTACTAATGTGAATGTTAAGAGACCAGTAATAAAAATAGATAATAACGGTGTTAATAGATTATCTAATGATGACGGTGTTATTTTACGTAAATTGGTTTCAATTTTTGCTAAAATAAATGATGCTACTAAAACCGGTAAAACTGTACCTTGATAGCCTATCTTTGCAATCTCATATCCAAAAATATTCCAAACAGGTATTTCCCCATTTGTTAATGCCTCACCATATCCCCAGCCATTTAATAAGTCGGGGTGAACCATTAACATCCCAAGTGTTGCTCCTAAATAAGGGTTACCACCAAATCGTTGTGTTGCTGAAAATCCAATTAAGATAGGTAAAAAAACAAAAGCCGCATTTGCAAATGTATTAATAAGTGCTGCTAAATCAGCCATTCCGGGATTTGCCTCAACAAGTGACATTCCTTCAATAAATAAGTCTTGAGCTGTTAATAAATTATTAATTCCCATTAATAAACCACCAGCTACAATTGCTGGAATGATTGGCACAAAAATATCTGACAGCATCTTTACAAAACGCTGGAGAGGATTCATTTTCTTAGAACCCGCACTACTTACTTCTTTTGTGGACATTTCTCCCATGCCAGTAAGCTTTGACAGCTCCTTGTACACTTCATTTACAATTCCGGCTCCTAAAATGATCTGGTATTGTCCACCTGTTGAGAATGTACCCTTAACAATATCCATCTCATCTAACTTTGCTTGATTAACTTTTTCTTCATCATTTAAAACGAGACGAAGTCTTGTCGCACAATGTGCTGCAGCAGAAACATTTTCTTTTCCGCCAATTGCATCTACTATTTGTTTTGCAATTTGTGAATAGTTCATTGTTATCCCCCTTACCCTTATAAGTTTTACGGAACCGGTTCCATTCTTTTATAAAAAATATATGGTACCGGTTTCAATCATGATTAATTTATAAACCGGTCGTGGAACCGGTTCCATTAATAGTATATAAATTCTAGTTAAGTTTGTCAACACTCTCTCTAATAATCATGTCGAAATTTGAAACGGTAATCTTTTCTATTTCTTCATTATTAACCAATTTCACAATATTTTTAGCTGCTAGAACACCTGCTTCCTTATAGTTAAATTTTGCTGTCGTTATACTAGGATGAGTTATTTCTGTCACCTCATAGCCGCCAAATCCTGTAATCGATAAATCTTCTGGTACATGTAATCCTTCCATTTGTGCTGCCTTTAATACACCAAGAGCAATATTATCAGTTGCACAGACAATAATCGAAGGTTTGTAGGTTACATAGATTTCAGGAAACTTTTTTATTGCTTCTTTTAAATTAAAGCTTGTTTCAAAATAGGTAACCTCGCAATCACTTTCATGTGAGATAGCTTTTTTAAATCCAAGTTTCCTTTTCACTCCAACTGCTATATCTTCTTCTGTCACCCCAAGATAAGCAATTTTTCTGTGACCTTGACCAATAATATATCTCCCAAGCTCATACCCAGCTTCTTCATCATTATGGATTAAACTATAGCAACGTGGATCTTGCTGCCCAACTAACAATACTGGGACATCTATTTTTTGAAAGGCTTCAAAGTGCTCATCTGTTAATCGTGTCGCCAACAGAATGATTCCTGCAATTTTTTGATTTGCTAATGTATAGATACTTTCAATTTCGCGTTTAATATCTTGACTAGTATTTGATATGAGTAACTGATAATTCTGTTCTCTTAGTTGCTCATCAATTCCGATTAATGTTTGAGATGTTGCATAAGAATTAAGCCTAGGAACAATTGTGCCAATAATATTCGTCTTCTTCGCTTTTAAGCTACGAGCAAATGTATTAGGAACATATCCAGTCTCTTTAATAACACGCTCAATTTTTATTTTTGTACGTTCACCAACAGATCCGCCATTCAAATACCGCGAAACTGTACTTTTTGCAACACCAGCTAGTTTTGCAATTTCTCCAATTGTCATCTTTAATACAACTCCAACTTTAATTTGCTTGTAACAAGTATACACGAAATCAACTTATCTAATAATAGTTGAAACTGATTTTTAAAACAGCAAATAAAAAGGCCTCTTTTTTAAAGGCTGTTTTCTAAAAGATAGTTGCTTTTAAATAGGTTCCTTGAACAAAAACTATTTAGGTTGATTGGAACGGATATGCGAGACTACTACGGGAGCAGCGGGACAGATGAGACTCATGCAGGCGCTAGCTCCGAGGAGGCTCACCTCCCGCCCCACGGTCATCGTGCATCCTCTCGTTTTTAATCAACCATTCCTAATACTGTTATATAGCTACAAATTTTTCCTTTTTAAAAGATTGTTGTTTAGATTGTAACGAATTCAAGATAAATGTTTGTGATAAAGATTCAGCATAGTCCGGTCGACTCAAACCTGTAGAAAATTAGTGTTTGGTTTATAACTTTATGAGTTGGGACAAAAAAATTCAACAGGAAAAAATTATTTTGTTCAAGCAATACTATCGAATATAGACAATTTATTGTTTTCGCATATTTCATTATTAAGCCAATATTGCAATGCTTATGAAAACAACAAAAAAGACACTAGGTTAACCTAGCATCTTTATTCTTTATTTCTAACAATTAAACTGGCACAGCTACAAAAAACTCATTATAAAGGGCTTGAACAGCTCGTTTTTCCTGCAATTCTTTTACCCCAAACATCATGCTAACTTCTGATGAACCTTGATTAATCATTTCAATATTTACACCTGCATTAGCAAGTGCTTTTGATGCACGTGCTGTCGTACCGACATTATGACGCATTCCTTCACCAACAACCATAATCAATGTAAGGTTATGTTCTATGATCACTTCGTCTGCATGTAATTCAGTCATAATACGGTCTTGGATTGCTTTTTCCATTTCTTCATCCATTTGATCTTGTCTTAAAATAACTGTTACATCATCAATACCTGATGGTGTGTGCTCATATGTTAAACCGAAATCTTCTAAAATTTGCAGCAGTTTACGACCGAAGCCGATTTCTCTGTTCATTAAGTATTTGCTCACATAAATACTGCAAAACCCTTTATCACTTGCAATTCCGATGACAGGACCGTTCGAATTAGTTCGTTCATTAACAATTCTTGTTCCCGGTGCAGATGGGTTATTTGTATTCTTTACATTTACAGGAATACCTGCACGGAATGCTGGTATTAAAGCTTCATCATGAAAAACAGAAAACCCTGCGTATGAAAGCTCGCGCATTTCACGGTATGTTAGCTCTTTAATCTCCTTTGGATTTTTTACAATCGTTGGGTTAACAGAGTAAACAGCATCCACATCTGTAAAGTTTTCATATAAATCCGCTTTTATTCCGTTAGCTAAAATAGAACCTGTAATATCTGAGCCACTTCTTGAGAACGTAAGAACTTCACCGCTCTTTGTGTATCCAAAAAATCCTGGAAAGACAATGATTCCTGATCTTTCACGCAATTTATATAAATTATCATAAGACTCCGGCAAAACTTGCGCATTTCCAGGTTCATCTGAAACTAGTAATCCTGCATCCTTTGGATTTACATAGTGTGCTTCAACACCATGATGTTGAAAATAAGCAGCAATAAGCTTCGCATTATTGTCCTCTCCACTTGCTTTCACTGCATCTAAATAACTTTCTGGCTTACTCTTATCTCCGTTAAGAATATCCTTTAAATCATTAGAAATTTTCTCTATAATATCGAGGGAAATTGATAATTCTTTTGCAATGCATGCGTATCTCTCGATGATCGCCGCAAAAACAGGTTCAGCATGATCATTATTTAAATGCTTTTTGGCACACTCAATTAATAAATCAGTCACTTTAATATCGTCGGAATAACGTTTCCCAGGAGCTGAGACTACTACGATTTTTCTATCTGGATCTGAGACAACGATTTGCAGTACTTTTTTAAGTTGTTCCCCTGACGCTAAGGAAGAACCTCCGAACTTTACAACCTTCATTTCCACATCTCCTACAATTTAAAATTTTCAGTCAATAATATGTTTTATTATCGCCCGTTTTGCTTAATTAATCAAGAAATTTCTTCTGCATAAATACATTTGTTTATCCAGAAAGGACAATACATTGTAACTTTTAAGCCATGCAGGAGACTAGCATATAGCCTCCATATCCTCTATACAGTATGCTCTAAATTGGTAACAAATGTGCTTCAAATGGAAAAATCCATCCCGTTATTTTTTTCTGTAATAAGTAAGCGCAAGTGCAAATGCAAGTACTGTCCCTTTTACGATATCCATTGCAAAGTAAGGTACAGACATCATCACAAGTCCGTTTTGAAGAATACCGATTAAAACAGCCCCAATAAAAGTGCCAAATGCATTTGGCTTTCCTGCACCTAAAACAGAAAATCCGATAAACGCAGCAGCAACTGAATCCATTAAATAAGGAGATCCCGCATTTATTTCAGCTGTCATCACGCGAGAAGCAAGGACAATCCCGCCAATTGCAGCAAATAATGCTGATAACAAATAGGCGATTACTTTATATTTATTAACAGGAATTCCTGTTAACCTAGCCGCTTCGATATTACCGCCAATCACATACATATAACGTCCATGTTTTGTGTAAGTTAGGAAAACATGAACGACAACAACAACAACGACCATTATAAGGATAATCCATGGTACTTGACCAATTTTTTCAAAAAGAGGACTGATGATTCCTGTTGAAAAGGTTCCGTCAGGCATTACCATATTTTGCGATACTGTTGCTCCTTTTGTGTACGTGAGTGCTATCCCTTGTACAATGAACATAGTCGCCAGCGTTATAAGCATATCCGGAACCTTTAGCTTTACAATGACAAATGAATTTAAGGCTCCGACAAGCAGTGAAGCTACAATAGCCGAAAAAATAGCCACAACCGTATTTTGCGAAAACCACACAAACATTGAAATGACGATTGCATTCGATAGAGAGGCTACAGAACCAACTGATAAATCAAATCCATTTACAGCGAGAGAAATGGTGATTCCAATCGCGATAATTGTCACAATCGAAATAGAACGTAAAATATTAATTATATTATTACCTTGAATAAACGATGGATTCGTAGCGGCAAATATGATGATTAAGAGAAAGATTGTTAGGATTGTTCCATATTTATATAAAAATTGGAATAAATCGAATGTCCTTTTAGAAGGATTATTCACTTGTACAGGATGTGATTGATTCATCCTTACTTCCCTCCTGTTGAATAAAATAGTAGCTCTTCTTCGTTTGTTACGTTTGTTTCTATTTCCTTAGCGACTTGTCCATCATATAGAACATATAAACGATTCGTAATCCCAATTATCTCTGAAAGCTCAGAGGAAGCATAAATGATCGCTTTTCCTTTGTTGGCAAGTTCTAAAATGAGTTCAAAAATATCTTTTTTAGCCCCGACATCGACTCCTTTTGTCGGTTCATCAAAGATATATACATCAGCATCAGCGATTAACCATTTGCCAATTGCGATTTTTTGCTGATTTCCCCCAGATAAATGTTGAACCATTGCTTCTTCTGAAGGTGTTTTTATCCCAAGGCGCTCAATGAGCTCTAATGATGTGCTTCTTTCTGCCTTTCTATTTATAAAACCCAAACGTTTTGTAAAACGCCCTAAATTCGCTGCCGTTAAATTTGTCGAGACAGATTCCATAACGAGAATTCCTTCTTTTCTTCTTTCCTCCGGAACTAATGCGATTCCTTGCTTAACTGCTTGATATGGATTAGATAAGCGCAATACCTTTCCATGCAGTTTTACTTCTCCAGTCTTTATTTTTGTTTCGCCAAATAATGCCTTACATAATTCTGTTTTCCCTGCGCCAACTAAACCTGCTATCCCAACAATTTCACCTTTATTCACTGTTAAAGATATATTTGTTAATTTATCTGAATCGCAAAGATTTTTCACTTCAAAAATGGCTTCACCCGTCACGAAAGATAAAGATTTTTGAGGAAATTGTTCTGTAAGTTCCCTTCCTAACATTAGTTCCACGACCTTATTTGGTGTAGTATTCGAAATTAACTCATGTGTCACAACCTTTCCATTCCTCATAATTGTAATCTCTTCACAAATCTCAAATATTTCAGGAAGGCGATGCGATATAAAGATAATTCCTACACCTTTGTCTTTCAGCTCCTTCACAATACGAAAGAGCTCCTTTGTTTCTGAATGGCTTAACGGGGCCGTTGGTTCGTCTAAAATGAGAAAGCGGCAATTTGTTGAAACTGTTCTTGCAATTAGCACCATTTGTTTTTCTGCCAAGGATAATTCGCTAACTAATCTTTTGGAAGATACATTTATGTGTAAGCTTTGCAGAATATCTGTTGCTTCTTCATGAAGGTTCTTCCAATTTACAAAGAAGCTTCTCCCCTTATCATTAACAGTTTTGGATAACAGAATATTTTCCCCTACTGTTAAATAAGAAATTAATGCTGTGTCTACCTCTTGATGAACAATTTGAATACCGCTGCTTTGCGCATCCTTTGGTGTTCGGATATTCACTTGCTTTTGATCAATTAATATATCACCTGTGTAATGATCATAAGCACCTGATAAGACTTTCATTAACGTTGACTTTCCAGCACCATTCGCACCGATAAGTGCATGTGTTGTCCCAGTTTTTATTGAAAAACCGACTGAATTTAATGCTCTTATTCCTGGAAATTCAATCGAAATAGCTTTCATTTCTAACAACGTACTCAACATAACATGCCTCCTTTCTTATAAATCAGCATTCTACCTTATGCTAAAAACAAACACTCTCTTAAACTAGCAAAGAGAGTGTTTGTAAGACCTTAAAATTATTTTTTATAATACTCTTTTAATGTTTTGATCCACTCTTCTTCAAATGCTGTTGATTGTCCCCAGCCTTCAATTGAATCTGCAAGATTAACCATGTTAATAGGTTCACTAGATTTTGCTAATGCATCTTGAGAAATAAGTGAAGCTTCAAGGTTATACGTCTCAGGTGTTTCTTCACCAGCTAACTTTTTAGCTAGTAATCTCATATCTACCGCACCAATCAGCTTAGGATCAACTGCTGCTGTATATTTCCAAGAACTGCTTTTATCCTGGATTTCTTGAAGATCAGCATTTGAGACATCGATCCCATAAAGTTTTATTTCATCTCTTCCGGCTTCTTTAATTGCACGAGCTGCACCAATTGCAAATGCATCCCATGTTGCAAATATTGCGTCAATTTCACCTTTAGGATGTTTATTTAACATTGCTGCTACAGCATTTTGAGTTTGTACTGATGTATCAGCTGAAGCCACTCCAAATCGTTCAATTTCTTTCAAACCAGGATTACTGGCTAATTTTTCTTGATAGACCGCATTACGTCTCACCATTGGCGGAAAACCGTCTACCCAAAGATATACAATGTTAGCTTCACCTTTTGTATCTTTAATAAGCTGGTCTAAAGCTAACGTAGCAAGTGCTTCATCATCTTGGGATGTCAGTGTTACACCTTCAACTTTCGCTAACTCTTCATTTGAATCAAAAGTTACAACGCTTTTACCTGCATCAACAAGTTTTTGTACTTCAGCGACTGTTGCTGCATCATCTCCATGTGAAATAATAAACCCGTCATAATCTTCCTCTAATCCCTGTGCAATAGCATCATGAAATTTAGCTGTGTCACCATTTGCTGTAAATACATCTACCTGGAAGCCAAGCGCTTCACCCTCTTCTTTTGCACCGGCAAAAAATTGAGCAGTATGATCATCACCACCAATTTTTCGAATCACTTTAATTTTTGTTACATCATCACCAGTAAATCGTTCTGGAACACCATCTAGTGATACATCTTGATTTCCTTTCTCTTTAACAGACGCAGTTGTTTCTCCACCACCTGAAGAGCATCCAGTTAATAACAAAGTAAATACAAGAATTAATAAATATGCAGAATTTAGAAATCTCTTTTTCATGTGTTTGTGACTCCCCTTTTCTCTATTGATATTGCTTCAATTACATTTCATTAACATAATAAAAACTTGACGTAACACCATCGTTTAGTAGTGAAAGTCTTCGTTTTTCTTGTACTATCGCCTTTTAAAAGATAAAACCTGATAATACAAAAAACCTCTCTAAAGATAGAGAGGTTTCGCCACAAAATATATAAGGAGTCTCCTCTCTTATCTTTCAAAACCAAATAAGGTTTTGCAGGAATTAGCACCAATTCTATATAATAGAACGGTTGCCGGGCGTCATCGGGCCAGTCCCTCTGCCACTCTTGATAAGAGATTGTTTATATGCAATTCAGTAAAAGAAAGAATAAATATACTTTAATTGGGTATCGCAATAATGTCAACTATTTTTTGAATATTTTTTAAACAGAAAATATTTTATTCTCAATGAAAAAGCCGTTTATAAATAGAAGGTTCATACCCTTCAATTCATAAACGGCAGGAAATCTGTTAGACTGTATTTGTGATCTTTACGCAAAAATATGACAATATGGTTCACTTTTTCTTTTGGCTCTTCGCTCGATTACGATCAAGCTCTGCTGCATACTCTTCTTGAGATTTACCTTGCTTTTGACTTTCAGATTGTATCTTTCTAAATTTATTATCATTTAAATTTGGCATGGTTACACCTCCTTTTAGACTCCGTTATTATATTCATAATTGATTTTTATATACGTTGGTATATCTATTTAGTAAGATAAAGTATGTATAAATACTGATATAATCTAGAATCAAAAAAAGCATAAGTATGTCGTAAATGACCACTACTTATGCTTCTGTTTCATCCCATTTCTTTAGCTGAAAATTTCACATCCTTCTTCTGATCCTTCCTGTTGAGTACGAGGGGCATCACAAGTATGACACCAATTATCAGGCAAATGGCAGAAATTTGATAGGCTAAAGCTAAACCTGTAAGCTGTTTGACTATCCCTGCTAGGCTCATCATCAACACCATTCCACCCATAAAGAGCGGTGTCATAATCCCGTTTACCCGTCCAACAAATGGTTCTTCTGCATTTTGAAGAATCATTGTATTAATACTAATTTGGATTGCCGGCATCATTAATCCCGCAAAAAACTGTGCTGCTAATGTAAGCCAAAGAATAGTTGAGAAACCCATTATTGAAATCATAATAGCATTTACAAGCATTCCAGCCGCAAGCATTCGAATCGGCTTGACTTTTTTTGAAATGGCTAATGCAATTCCACCGCCTATAATCATGGCAACTCCATTTATCGCCATAAACCATTGGATAAATTCCTTATTCATCTGCAGCTTCTCTGTCACGATAAAAATACCTAATGGCTGTATTAAGCCGATTGCTAAACCAGCAACAAAGAAATTCGCTCCAAGAAGTGTTAAAAATTTATTTTTCAATACATACTTAAATCCCTGAACAAACTCTGTTACAACGGTTGTTTGTTCAGTCGTTTTTTCCATTGTTTTATCTGCAGGTAAAAACATTAATGCTACAGCTGAAAACAAAAACATAACACCGGTAATGGCTATTGATACTTCAATTCCAAATTGTTGAAACACCACAGTCCCAATAACTGGCCCAATAATCATAAACAAGGCAAACATTGTTTGGTAAATAGACATTCCCATTTGAAGTTGTGCTTCAGGAACATGTACTTTGAATAGCTTCATTCCAGACGGCTGTGAGAACTGCGAAAGTATTGATGATATTAGCATCGCAAAGAAGACAACATGCCAAGATGAAAAGATTAACGTAATTAAAACAGCAAAAACAGAAATAGCACTTAAAATATCACACCAAACCATCGTCCTCTTTGGTTTCCACCTGTCTGCAAACGTCCCTCCAATAATGGAAAAAATAAAAATTGGAGCATATTCAGCAACCGAAATCATTGATACTGCAAAAGGATCTTCATTCGTTTGTTCCATAACAAAAAGTAACACAGAAAAATTTCTTACCCAAATACCAAGCTGCAAGAACAAACCTGACAGTAAAATCGCGCGAATAAATCGATTTCCAATAAAGTCTTTAAAAGTAGTTTCTTTTTCCATCCGATTCCTCCACTAATTCTAGTCGCACTTCATGCTGTTTGCGGGTGTTAAGGCTGAAATAAACAACTATATTTCTAGTCCTGCAAAACCATAATGTACCATATATAATAATTGCAAATACCCAAAAAAATTCCTTTAATTAGGAAACTGGAAGAACTTAAATTTTTATTATTTTTTGTGGGTCCGATTTAACATGTTCACTTTTAAATACAACTCTGTTTCATACCATGTGGTTACTCCATATTCCTTCTTATCTTTTTTCTAATGAAACTCATCTGTATACAGATGAGTTATCATGTAAATAGTGATATTATTACTAAATATATTAAGAGAGTAAATTACCCTTTTTCGTTACTATTGGTATAATGGTTACAGAACTCATTTTTACATAAAAAAGAAAGGTTTGATTTCATTTGGAACACAATTCCTCAAACTTTATAAAAAGTATTATTAAAGAGGATCTTGAAACTGGAAAACGTGATAATGTCTATACTCGTTTCCCACCTGAGCCTAACGGATACCTTCACATTGGTCATGCAAAATCAATTGTGATTAACTTTGGATTAGCAGATGATTTTAATGGAAAAACAAATTTACGTTTTGATGATACAAACCCATTAAAAGAAGATATTGAATACGTTGAAGCAATCAAGGAAGATGTTGCATGGTTAGGCTATCAATGGGACGGATTATTTTTTGCCTCTGATTATTTTGAAGAAATGTATAATCGCGCAATGCTTCTTATTAAAAAAGGCAAAGCATATGTTGATGACTTGAACGCTGATGAAATTAGACAATACCGCGGCACATTAACTGAGCCTGGTAAAGAAAGTCCTTTTAGAAATCGTTCAGTAGAGGAAAATATCGATCTATTTGAACGTATGAGAAAAGGCGAATTCGAAAATGGTGTGAAGGTTCTTCGCGCAAAAATTGATATGTCTTCACCTAACATCAATTTACGCGATCCAGTTATTTATCGCGTATCACATGCAACACATCATAACACTGGTGATGCTTGGTGCATTTATCCAATGTATGCCTTTGCCCACCCACTAGAAGATGCAATCGAAGGAATTACACATTCTTTATGTACGACAGAATTTGAAGATCAACGCCCTCTTTATAACTGGGTGATTGAAGAATGTGAAATGGAAAATAAACCGCAACAAATTGAATTTGGCCGTTTGAACATTTCTAATACTGTTATGAGTAAACGAAAATTAAAACAGCTTGTAGATGAAAAGTTTGTTGACGGCTGGGATGACCCGCGTATGCCAACAATTTCAGGCTTACGAAGAAAAGGGTACACTCCTGAAGCAATCCGTGAATTCGTAAAAGAAACTGGCGTATCAAAAGGCTTTGGTACTGTTGATGAAGCAATGCTTGAACATTTTGTTCGTGAAGATCTAAAGCTTAAAGCACCTCGTACAATGGGAATTCTAAACCCGCTAAAAGTTGTCATTACGAATTATCCTGAAGATCAAGTTGAAATGTTAGACGCTGAAATCAATCCTGAAGTTCCTGAAATGGGTATGAGACAAATTCCGTTTTCTCGTGAAATTTACATCGAACAAGAAGACTTTATGGAAGATCCTCCTAAAAAGTACTTCCGTTTGTTCCCTGGTAATGAAGTACGTCTAAAACATGCTTACTTCATTAAATGTGAAGAGGTTATCAAAGACGAGGACGGAAATGTGCTTGAGATTCATTGTACGTATGATCCTGAAACAAAAAGTGGAACAGGATTTACTGGACGTAAAGTGAAAGGTACTCTGCATTGGGTTGATGCAAAGCATGCTCTTCCTGCCGAATTCCGTTTATATGAACCACTAATTCTTGATAATGAAGAAAACGAAACGGAAAACCCTGAAGAAGAAAGTTTTGAAGAAAAAACATTCTTAGACTTTGTGAACAAAAACTCGTTGGAAGTTTTACAAGGATTTGTTGAGCCAAATATGAAGGATGTAAAAGCACACGACAAATATCAATTTTTCCGTCATGGATATTTTAATGTTGACCCTAAACACTCAAAAAAAGATCATATCGTTTTTAACCGTATCGTATCATTAAAAAGCTCGTTTAAATTAAAATAAAAATGAAGGGACATTCTCCAAATGGAGAATGTCCCTTCATTTTTATTCCTTACAATTAATTAGTCTTCATCTTTTACATCAATATCCTCTGGTATTGGTTCCTTCATATAATCATCTAATAATCTTTTATACTTTTCTAATTGCTCAAAGTGTGTTTGAAATTGATCTTTGTATATTAAATATTGTTCACCATCATATAAAGCTCTAATTTTTTTTTGTAGTATTAAACTTTTTACTTGTTCTTCTGGTAAAGAGAGGTATTCTGCTGTTTCTTGAATGGTTAAGTACATGTGATCAGTCCTTTTATTATGTATCGTTTTATGTTAACAATTATGAAACAAGTAAAAGCATGATTGGTACAGTAATGATACTCAAAATTGTTGTAATAAGTGTACTTGATGACACAAATTCCGGCTCAGTATTAAATTGCAAAGCATACAAAGTTGTATTTGCAGCCGTTGGCATGGCTGCCAAAACAAGTAATATTTTAGCTAATAACCCTTCAATTGAAAATATCATGATAATGAAATAGGCAATAATAGGAGACACAACCATTTTTATCATAACCATACTAGCTACTTCACCTAATTTCATGTTGTTTCTACTTAATGTTGCTAATTGCATACCTAGAACAAGCATGACCGTCGGGATTGCCGCATCTGCTATTAATTCGACAGCTTGTATAACAAAATTCGGTACGATTAATCCTGACACTTGAATAATCAGACCAAGTGCCGCCCCATAAATAATTGGCATTTTAACTACTTTCATTAATGATTCTTTCATAGTATTTGTCTCTTTACTACCTTTTGCAGCATAATACAAGCCAACCGTATTCATCAATAATGATTGAATGACCATCATGATAACTGCATAATCAAATCCAACACTTCCAAATGCAAATAAAATAATTGGTGCCCCATAATTCCCGCTATTCATAAACACACCTGATAAAATCATTGCAGAAACTTTAGGTTGTTGCAATTTTTTCACTTTCCCAATGAAAAGAATTAAAACTAACAAGACTGCACATAGAGTAAGACAAAATAAAACGATATAAAGATACTCGATTGACACTTTATTCGTATAGAATGTTCGAAAAGCCAAAAAAGGCGACATTAAATAAAGGGCAGTAGTAGAGACTGATTTTCTATCGATTTTTAACTTTTTTTGCCCGATATACCCGATAGCTAAGATTAAAAATGCAGGTAATACAAGAATGACAAAGTTCATATAAATCCCACCAAATAATTAAATGATACCCTAACTATACAACTTTCTGGCTAATTTTACATTTAATTTTGTATGAGATCTATCTTTTCAATATGATCAATTAGGTTAAAGAGAAAATGCTTTTTAACACAACAAAACCGCTCGAATTCCGAACGGTTTCATCACTTTCTTCTATTTAAAAATCAAAATTATCAGGATCTGGTCCAACTCGTAAATCTTGATTTAATCCATTAATGCGTTCCATATCGGCTTCTGACAATTCAAAATCGAAGACAGAAGCATTTTCTACGATACGATGCTCTTTCGTAGATTTCGGTATGGTTACAACTCCATTTTGTAAATCCCAACGCAAAATGACTTGGGCAATAGATTTTTTATACTTATCTGCAATCTCTTGTAAGACTTTATTATCAAGCAATTGACCTTGCATTAAAGGTGACCAAGCTCCTAGTTGAATGCCATTGTCCTGACAAAACGATTTAAGCTCCTTTTGTGTCAATCGAGGATGGTATTCTACTTGGTTAACCATCGGTTTAATTTTTGAATCTTTTATCAAATTTTCAAGATGATGGACTTGGAAATTACTTACTCCAATTGCTTTTATTTTCCCGTCTGTGTAAAGTGTCTCCAATGCTCTCCATGCCTCTTTATATTTTCCTTCTACAGGCCAATGAATCAGATACAAATCTAAATAGTCCAATCCAAGCTTATTTAAACTCGTTTCATAGGCTGCGATCGTAGACTCGTATCCTAAATCAGCATTCCACACTTTTGATGTAATAAAAAGTTCTTCTCTAGTAACACCAAATTCAGTAATTGCTTCTTTTATGGCTTGTCCTACGCCCTCTTCATTTTCATAAATTGCTGCTGTATCGATACTGCGATAACCATGTTTAATCGCTGTTTTTACTGCGTTCACTAACTCTGGGCCTTCTTCTACTTTAAAAACTCCAATACCGAACCAGGGCATTTTCACACCATTATGCAAAGTTGTTGTATCTTGTAAATTTTTAATCATTTTATATAAACCTCCTAAATTTTTAAAAGTATTATTTATAACATGCAGCCGGTTTTTAGCAGGATCACCTCCTCTCATCCTGACTACTATCCTGCTAGTGCTTCACTCTTTTTATCCTTTTGTTCAAGTGCACGACTGAATCCTGTTAATATTGCAGCTGTTAATACCATCAATGCGCCGATCCATGAAGTATGAATAAGACCGATCGATTCAGTAATTAAACCACCTAAATACGAACCAATAGCAATACCAGCATTAAACGCAGCTATATTGATAGCAGAAGCTACATCCACTGCACTTGGCACGAAACGTTCAGCTAACATAACGACATAAACTTGTAATCCAGGCACATTCATAAAGGCTAATAGTCCCATTAAGAGAATCGTAATTAAGCCTGCTGTTTTAAATGGGGCTGTAAACATTAATAGAAAAAGGACAATTGCCTGTATAATAAACATATAAAATAATGAACCAATCGGATTTATATTCGATAACTTTCCACCAACCATATTTCCAATTGCAATCGCAAGTCCATAGGCAAGCAGGATGATAGCAACTGTATCTTCCTTAAAGCCTGTAATATCTTGAAGTAATGGAGATAAATAGGTAAACACAACAAATGTACCTCCATAACCAAGAGCTGTAATGATAAATAAGAGCAGTAAACGGCCATTGGTCACAAGCTTAAATTGGTCACGAAATGTTGTTCGAGTACCTTTTCGTAAATCAGATGGCACAAGGATACTGTTAGCAATTAAGGCGATAATACCGATAATAATAATAGCAATAAAAGCCGTTCTCCACCCTAGTTGCTGTCCAATAAATGTTCCAAATGGTACACCGGTAACGGTCGCGACAGTTAGTCCTGTAAACATAATAGATATCGCACTTGCTCTACGATTTTCAGGAACTAAATCTGCAGCTATTGTAGAGCCAATTGACATAAACACACCATGTGATAACGCAGAAATGACACGTGCCACTAGTAATACACCAATACTTGTCGCACTGGCTGCCAGACTATTACCAATGATAAAAATAATCATAATCCAAAGTAATAATGTTTTTCTCGACATACGAGATGTCAAAGAGGTTAGGATTGGCGCACCAAATGTTACGCCTAAGGCATATAAAGAAACGGTTAACCCGGCTGTAGTTACTGGAATCGTTAGATCCTCTGCAATTAATGGCAGCAGGCCTACACTAATAAATTCTGTGGTTCCAATTGCAAAAGCGCTGACCGCTAATGCAAGAAGTGCAAATGTACTTCGTTTTTTATCTAAAGTCATGATTTCTCCTCCTACTTATTAATCTTTAACTTTTGAACAAACTATATAAATAAAGCGAGATTATCACGCTCATACCCTGCATTGTGGCAATCTCCTAACTCTTGGACTTCATGGCCTACTTTGGTCTTCTTTACGGGTATTTCCCCTCCACAGATGATCAGCTTTCCTTTCACCTTAATCTTAATGGTGGGGTTTTACGCCAATAAAGAATGGAATAAAAATCTGTTCGTTATCAGCTGGCAAATGTTATTATGAGATATAACAGTCATAAAGAAAAGTACGCACTTTAAAGTGATTAAGGTACCTTTTTGTACTATAGGTACTTTTTAGTGCCTATTAAAATAGGAGAGATTCCATATGCAGAAAAAGAAATACAATATATCAGTTGAAGCAACACTTGAAGTAATAGGCGGAAAATGGAAATGTGTAATCCTTTGTCATCTCACACATGGTAAAAAACGGACGAGTGAATTAAAGCGACTTATGCCTAACATCACACAAAAAATGCTAACTCAACAATTACGAGAGTTAGAAGAAGATGGAGTTATTAATCGGATTGTTCATCATCAAATTCCACCAAAAGTGGAATATGAACTAAGTGAGTATGGCGAGACCTTACAGAGTATTTTGGACTCCTTATGTGCGTGGGGAGAAAAACATATTACAAAGGTTTATGGTGATCCTTCAGATTTATTGGAAGATAATATCCTAAATAACAAATGAAATAAAAAGCTATGCAGGTGAATGTTATAAAATGAAGTACGAATGGCGGAAAAGAGAAAAGGATATCTATTTACCTAATAAAAAAACCGACTTTATTGGATGATAGTGAAAAATGGTATATCACAGTAAATGGTGTAGGAAAACATCCTGATCGTGATACATTTCGTTTACATATAGAGCTTTTGTATGCATTGTCTTATCGTATTCGGATGATGCCGAAAAGAGGAATTGCTCCTGATGGTTACTATGAATATACGGTGTACCCGCTTAAAGGTATATGGGATTTAACCGAAGCAGGAAAAAAGTTAGACTATTTTGATAAAAATGAGCTTGTGTATTAATTAATGATTAGGCAGCCTGATTTTGTAACAGAAGACCTTTTTCAACAAACAATTGAACATGTAAGGATGAAAAAGAAACACCTGCCTGTCCAATTGGCAAAATATGAACGATTATCTGATGGACTTTTTACAGATGAGATGCATCATGGCAGTTACGATGATGAACCTGCTACTTTCTCAATTATGGAAAAATATTGCGAGGAGAATGGACTAATAAGAATTGATAAACGACACAAAGAAATCTACATTTCTGATGTAAGAAAAACGGTTGCAGAGAAATGAAAGACTGTTTTAAGATTTAAAGTTCAAAAATTATCTTAGTTTATTGTTATAAAAACAAGGCTCTTTTCGTAAAGATTGTTGTTTTTAAAACGAAAACTATTTAAGGTTGATTGGAGCAGATTGCGAGACTCCTGCGGGAGTAGCGGGACAGGTGAGACTCATGCAGGCGTTTACGCCGAGGAGGCTCACCGTCCGCCCCGCGGTCATCGTGCATCTCTCGCTGTAATCAACCACACCGCATTACTTGGTAAATAGCAACAAAGTATGCGAAAACAGCCAACAACAAAAAGGAGTGAGATGTACTCAACTCCTTTTTCTATTTAAAAATTAAAGGGCATTCCTCGCAAATATGTGACTCTTGGTCTATATTCACTTACTTTCCGAGAATGTAAAAGCCATCTTAATATACTAAATGATCTATATTTAAATAAACGATTGTATAACCACCAGTATGCTTAAGATAAATCCTATTATTCCCAGAAAGGAAAAAACGAATAACTCTTTTAGTTGCTTTTGTTTTATTAATTTGGGTATTTCCCAAGAGAATATAATGATAAAGATGACACCAATGAGCAAAAACTTAAACATATATCAACCCTTCTCTTTTTTTGATGAATAGTTTTTATTTCGTTAGACCAATCCGTCTTACATATACCTTCGGATTAATCGACACATCTAATTCTGGAAAATCCTTTTCCCATGATTTTTTATATTTTTCATTCCATTGTTTTGGATATTTTTTATATACAGCTTCACCAAATCCGAATATATCTGATTCCAAATCATCTTTTGCTTTATCTAACGCTTTTTGGATTCTATTTTTAATTTCTTTTTCGATTTCTTTTTGCAATTTCTCAATATTTTTCGAGTCATCTAACGATAACTCTGAAGCATTTTCCATTACATTCATCTCTGACGTGGTATTTACAGAAATATGTATTTTACCATTCTTTATTTTAGGTTCTATGTTTGTTTCAGATCGAATAATATTTGAGCTAATATGGCCATCACCCTTTCCTTTAGGGAGATCAACCGTTATGACTCCCATATTCATCTCATTGCGAAGCCATAATATTCCCCTTGTTTCGTTATCATTCATCCACCCAACTAATTTATCTCCCCTAAAAACTGCAGCACCAACAATCGCTTGTGCATTTTCACTTTGACTATCCGTATTAACTTCCAAAGGCTCTGAGGCAAATTGTGGAGCTACTGGTTCTAACCCTTCTGTAAGAAGCATATCTAGAAAATCTTTGATATTAACTGTTAATCCGACAGTAAGCTTCGTTAATTCTCTCGTTTCCTCAGCTGAAACACTTTCAAGTTGCGGCTGGTTTTTTATAACATCGAAAGCATCTCCTTTTGTAAACATGATATAACTATTCATACGTGGTTGATGGTACCGTGAATAGAAATCAAGAATATGGGAAACACCTTCCTTAGCTAAGTCTTCCCCTATCAATAAAACCCTGCTATGTGAGAAAAATACACGTCTTGATAACTTCCCTTGAAGGTGGCGGAACGCTTCAGAAAGTGTTGCACCTGTCTCAGATATCATAAACGTACTATTGCCGCTCCCTGATGTACCTGTACCACTAGTTGGCCCCAGCTTAGAGGGAATTGCAACTTGAAGTGATAAACGGATTTTATCATCTTCTTGGAGATCCAATCCAATAGCAGTCACAATGGCAATATCATTTACCTCGATTCGATTCCAGCAACCAGTAAGTAATGAGATCGAGATCATCACTATGAAATAGAATTTAATGGTTTTCATCAGCATCACCCTGTCTGTCCTCTTTGACATCTAGTTTTTTCTATTTTGTGAGCCTAACCTTTTTAAATTACTTTTCCCAACCTGTTCAGGGCGTTCGTTCATTTTCCACCATGGTGCTCGAATAAGGATATCTTTCATATTATTAAAATTAAAAGGGGCAAGAGGTGCCAAATATGGAACACCGAATGAACGCAGCTGAACAAGGTGAACAAGAATAAAAAATACCCCTAATAGAATTCCATAAAAACCAAGAAATGCAGCTAAAAACATCATAATAAATCGCAGGAGGCGAATTGCCCCTGTCATGCTGTAACTCGGAAACATAAACGAGGCAATCCCGGTAATTGAAACGACAATAACCAAAGGCGCGGAGACAATCCCCGCTTCTACCGCAGCTTGACCGATTACTAATGCTCCTACAATACTGACTGTTGAACCAATTGGTCTGGGTAATCTTAAACCGGCTTCCCTTAGGGCCTCAAAGGTAATCTCCATTAACAATGCCTCTACGATTGCGGGAAAAGGAACTTTTTCCCTAGAGGCTGCTACACTAAATAAAAGGTTTGTTGGTAATAATTCCTGATGAAAGGTTGTTACAGCAATATAAATAGAAGGAAACAATAAGGCAATATGAAGAAATAAATACCTGATCATGCGTATAAAAGTTGCCATAATAAATCTTCCATAATAGTCCTCTGGAGAATTCATCATTTGGAAAAAAGTAACTGGAACGACAAGTGCAAAGGGACTATTTTCGACGATTATGCTTACCCTTCCTTCAAGAAGATTTCCAACTACTCGATCAGGACGTTCCGTTTGCAGCACTTGCGGGAAAACAGAGTATGGTTTATCCTCAATAAATTCTAAGATGTACCCGCTATCTTCTATAGCATCAATATCAATCCTTTTCAGTCTTGTACGAACTTCCTCAACTAATGATGACTCTGCAATTCCCTCGATATATGTTATAACTACCTCAGTTTTTGATAATTTGCCAATCTTCATGCTTTCCAACTTTAGGTTGGATGATTTAATTCTCCGACGAATCATGCTTGTATTTGTTCGAATATTTTCAGTAAAACCTTCTCTAGGACCTAAAACAACAGCTTCTGAAGCCGGTTCTTCAACAGATCGTTTTTCCCATGATTGTTCGCTTATTAAAAGGGATTGAGTAAGACTGTTAATAAGTAATACTGTCCCTCCAGCTAATACATGATCTGTAATCTGTTGGATTGTATTTGCTATCTTTACTTTCCCTGAGCTTATTTCATCCTCTATTTCGTTAATTGTCAGATCATCTTTTTGAAGTAAATCCTTACTTTGATTTAATAATGGATCGATAATATTACTTTCCATTCTTTTCATATCTACTAGTCCATCAAGATATAGAATAATAGCTGTATACGTATTAAATTTGAACTTTCGATACGAAAAATCGGAAGCCCCCTCCATCTGGCGTTTAATTTTATAAAAATCTTCTTCTATCATCCCTGTTAATAAATCATTAGGATTTATATTGGTCCCTTGATTAGGACTTTTCTTACTTATAGCTTGTTGAGTAGAATTTAATAATTTCATCCACTTTAACATCTTCATACACTCACCTCCAGAAAGGCTGAATACTATTAATTATGAAAGTTTTTTATTTCGAATAAATGCGATACAGAACAAAAGAATCGGTATAAAAATCTGCAAAAATGTGTGAACGTATGGTACAAAAAAGTCAAAACCAATTTCAATATGCTCTATATAATTATTTGCACTTAAAAGCGATATGGGAACAATAATTGTACTGAGAGCTACTAGTACAGGCTTCATTTCCTTTACTTTGAATAATTGAGAAACGGCCAAAGCTGCCCCAAATGTCCATCCACCCGCTTTAAAAAACACTCCCGCTACCATCATTAAAATAACGACCGCATCAAAACGCTCTAAAAAATCTGCAATAGAAACCATTTGTGTAGCTGTTAAAAGTTGGAAATAATTCCCGCTATATATTTCAGGTCCTATAGTAGATATCAGCATAATTGAGTTAATGGTTAACAATATCCCTCCCACCAATACGACCAACATTCCTATTTTGCTGATATTCAATTTATTGCTTAGAAATGGAAAAAACATTGTTATGATAATTGTTTCACCAAATGGAAAGTTTATTCTATTTGGAAACACTTCATTCAAGACCGGTTTCACACCATTACCTAATACCGGGGTAAGGTTTCGGGTTGTAAAATCCTCTACACTTAATAACAAAATCCATATGACGGCTAATGAAAATAGATAGATTGGAAAAACCATCTCACTCATTCGGCCAAATGATTCGATTCCACCACAGAGACAATAGACGATTAACAACATAAAACTGCCAATAACAACAAAAATTGGAGTCTCAGTTAATATTGTTGCAAGGATAAGATCTCCTAACTCCCGACAAGCTCTCGCAGCTGAATAAGTAAAATGGCCAATATAAAGAATGATTATAGGATATGAAAGATATTTCCCAATAATCTTAGGTATCATCTGAATGAGAGTATCATCTGGGTAATAGGTCGATAATTTAATAAAAACCCCCATTACAATAAGGCTGCAAAGCATACCTAAAACTAAAACCAGCCATGTATCTTGCTTTGCTTCACCACCACCACCTAGAATTATGGCTGTCCCAAGTTCATATCCAACCATTATGTAGAAAAGTTGAAGCCCACTAATTTTTTCGATTTTCATGATAAACTCCCATATCACTAATTATTTTTGCTTGTAAGAAATTTCTTCCGGATAAATCCAATACAAAGCAACAAAAGAGGAATAAGTAATTGCATAATAGGTTGAACTTTATTATTGAAAAACCCTAAACCAAATTCTAAAAAGCTTACAAGGTTATTTCCTATTAATAGTGATAGTGGAGTGATAATGGTACCTAAACCTAGTAATATCGACTTCATAGTGTTGACTTTGATTAATTGTGATAACCCTAAAGCTGCACTATACGTATAAATACCTACCTTAAAAAACACTCCGGCAACCATCATTAGAATAATAATGGCGTCAAATCTTTCTAAAAAATCGGCTATACTAACTAATCTTGTAGCCGAAAGAAGCGGAAATTGAGCTTCCTGAATTATTTCCGGGCCTAGCACAGATAAAATGAGAACTGAATTAATTGTTAATAGAATTCCTCCAATTAAGATAACAGCAAACCCAGCTTTTCCAGCATTCTTTTTCTTGTTTAAAAATGGAAAGAACATCATGATCGTAACAGTCTCACCAAATGGAAACATTGTAACTGATGGAAACACCTCTGTTAATACCGGCTTTAATCCATTTCCTAATATAGGGGTTAGATTCGAAATATTGAAAGATTTGACCGTTAATAAGAGAATCCAAATAATACCTAAAGAAAACATAAACAAAGGAAATACAGCTTCTCCCATACGGCCAAACGTTTCAATTCCACCTCTAAGACAATAAATCATCAAAACCATAAAGCTGCCAATAATGACAACAATGGGAGTTTCAACTAAAATAGTTGTTACCATTAGTTCACCAAAATCGCGACACACTCTTCCAGCAATGTAAATAAAATAAATAATATAAATAACAATTATCGGATAACCCAAAAATTTCCCTAATGAAACTTGAAGCATTTGCACAAATGTTTGGTTAGGGTACAATGCTGCTAGTAGAATATAGATCCCCATTAAAATCAAACCACATAATGTACTAATTAAAAGAACGAGCCACTCATCTTGCCTTGCTCCTTCCCCTACTCCCAAAATAATCGTTGTTCCAAATTCAAATCCAATAAAAAGATAGAAAAGTTGCAGTGAACTAATGTTTTCCTTTTCCATTTCCATCTCCCTTTTATCGCCCGAAAATCAATCAACATTTAGAGGGAAAAATTTCATTCCTAGTTGAGATTATCATTTCCGAATCTATCCTTAATATGTACTCAATAAATCAGAAACAAAAAAACAAGACAGTCAATGTCTTGGTAAATAAGTCGTACACTTATGAATGATTTTTCCTTGATTGAAACTTCTTTCGCATAAACCCAATACAAAGCAAACTGAAGGGAATAATCATTTGCAGTACTGGATGAATATATACGGTGATAAATTCTAAACCAATTTCTAAAAATCTTATAAAGTTGTCTCCTATTAATAAAGATAGTGGCGTTAAAATCATACCGATTCCAAGAAGGATGGACTTAGTATTTTTCACATTGAATAAATGTGATATCCCTACTGCAGCGCCGAATGTGAACATTCCAACCTTAAAAAAAACCCCAGCTACCATCATAAGGATAATGATCGCATCAAATCTTTCTAAAAAATCTGCGATACTAACTAATCTTGTAGCAGAAAGAAGCGGAAAGAAATCATTCTTGTATATCTCAGGACCTAACACAGATAAAATGAGGATTGAATTAATGGATAAAAGGGTTCCTCCAATTAAAATGACAGCAAAACCTACCCTTCCAGCATGCTTTTTATTGTTTAAGAAGGGAATAAACATCAAGATAATGACAGATTCACCAAATGGAAAAGTAAGAGTATTTGGAAATACTTCCTTTAAAACAGGTTTTATTCCATTTCCTAATACAGGAGTAAGGTTTGTAATATTAAAAGAATGAACCGTTAATAAAAGAATCCAAATAATCACTAAAGAAAACATAAATAATGGAAAAACAGCTTCTCCCATTCGACCAAATGTTTCAATCCCACCGCGGAGACAATAGATCATTAATACCATCAGGCTCCCAATAACTACCGCAATTGGAGTTTCTACTAAAATAGTTGATATCATTAGTTCACCAAAATCGCGACACACTCTTGCTGCGATATAAATAAAATAACCTATATAAAGAACAATTATTGGATAAGCTAAATATTTTCCTACTATGACCGGAAGCATTTGCAGCAATGTATAATTTGGGTACAAAGCTGATAACTTGATATAAATAGTCATTAAAATCAAACTGGAAATAGCAGCAGTCAAGATGGCTATCCATACATCCTGCTTTGCCCCTGAGCCTACCCCTAATATGATCGTTGTTCCAAATTCAAATCCAATAAGTATATAAAAAAGTTGCAGTGAGCTAATCGTTTCTTTTTTCATTCGTAACTCCCTTTAATTACCCATAAGATCGTCATAGCATCTCATTAAAACTTTAATTGTTGTTGAATTTATCTTTTCCAACTTAATTTTTGTTATACGGATGTTCCTATTCTTAACAATTTATAGTAAAGGAATGTGTATTTTAATTATTTGGAGTTAAAGCATGTGTGAAAATCTCGAGGAAAATTGTCTTTTTCATAGAACAATTGTCGAAAGCATTTCAAAATCTTTCAAAATCCTTAATAATATAAATATACGATCTTACCATCTTATTAGGAGCTATGAACTATGACATATTTAGAATCTGAATTAGCAAATAAAATTAGTCTGGCTAGAAGGCTAATGATTGTAACCGCGCAAACAAAAGGAATGGATAACCCGGAAACAATTAAATATAGCCAAGAATTGGACAAATTAATTTTCGAAACTCAATTATTATTAAAGTCATGTAGTTAATGATTATCCTCTTGCTTCTGCCTAGTCATAATATTTTCAAAAAAAAGCCCTTAAAAAGCCCTTATTAAGGGCTTTTTAGTTTTTCGATATAAGAGGCTCAGAATCTATCTTTCTGAACCCATTTTGTGATTTTATCAAGTTAACATCATTAATGAGAGAAGAACTCTACGAACACTCTCTTTAATATGAGGGCATGCAGCCGATATAGTTACTAGTAATGGCAGGTGTTTTGTGAATTGTGTTAATTACATATTAAAAAAACTGCAGGCAAACTCAAATTTCACCGAGTTTGTCTACAGTCTGAAAATCCTTAAAAAGGGCTATTAATTCATGACACTATTCATGGTGTTTACCTTTTTTACTTCTAAATATATGATATGGTGACCATCAATCTCTTTCACTTTAAACACATAATCCTCTGCTTCAATTT
Source organism: Metabacillus sediminilitoris (assembly GCF_009720625.1). Taxonomy (NCBI): domain Bacteria; kingdom Bacillati; phylum Bacillota; class Bacilli; order Caryophanales; family Bacillaceae; genus Metabacillus; species Metabacillus sediminilitoris. The sequence goes on along the minus strand of NZ_CP046266.1, from coordinate 395,738 downwards.
CAGTGCCAACTTGCGCATCAAAATTTTGTGTCAGCATCCAGCCGCCAATCGTATCAATTTCTTCATCATCTAAATTCGTACCAAGTAAATTATTTACATCACTGATTAAAACTTTAGCATTCAAAAGATAATGATCTTCTGCTAATTTTCTAATTTCAGAAACTTCATCATCATCAAATTCATCCCTAATTTCTCCAACAATTTCTTCTATGATATCTTCAACAGTAACTAAACCGGATGTACCGCCGTATTCATCGATTAAAATCGCGATATGTGTGCGGTCCTTTTGCATTTTTACTAAGAGGTCATGAATTGGTATCGTTTCAATGACACGAATAACGGGATTAATGAATGTTTCTAATTTCATATCCTGGACATTTATATCATTCATTACCTTTGCAGTTAGAAATTCTTTTACATTTAAAAATCCAAGAATGTTATCTTTGTCTCCATCCACTACAGGATATCGTGTATAGTTCTCAGATTGTACGATCTTTACTACCTCTTCGTATGAATTATCAATTGAAATACTTACAATTTCAGTTCGGGGTACCATAATTTCTTTTGCGATTCTTTCATCGAATTCAAAAATATTATTTACATATTTCAATTCACTTTGATTTATTTCCCCGCTTTTATAACTTTCCGACATTAAGATACGTAATTCCTCTTCAGAAAGTCCCAATTCATGTTCTGAGGCTGGCTTCATCCCAAAGATCCCTACAAGCAATCGTGCTGAACCATTTAATGCCCAAATAAATGGGTACATAATTTTGTAAAACAAAATAATTGGACGAGCAGTAGCTAGGGTAATTGCTTCAGCTTTTTGAATGGCAACCGTTTTAGGAGCAAGTTCACCAACAACAACATGTAAAAAGGTAACAACGGCAAAGGCAATACCAAATGAAAGAATATGTGTTAAGGATTCATTAAAGTTAAATCTTTCAAACACAGGGTGTAGTATTTTTTCTACTGTAGGCTCTCCCAACCAACCTAAACCTAATGCAGTAACCGTAATTCCTAATTGGCAAGCTGATAAATATTCATCTAAATGAGAAACGACCTTTTTAGCGGCAAGTGCGCCTTTTTTTCCTTCTGCAATTAGTTGATCAATTTTAGACATACGTACTTTTACAATTGCAAATTCTGTTGCCACAAAAAATCCAGTTAAAGCGATTAATAATACAATTAATGATAAGTTAAAAATGGTCAATGAGTAGTCTTACAGTAGTAAGACCTACACCTCCTATAATGATTAATTTAATAGTAGCAATAAGGTTTGTATTAATGACAAACTTTCTTGAGAAATACTCTTTTTAATAGACTCATGAGCATTAGGATCGTTTTTATCAAAATTAGCTAACAGCTTTGAAACATCACTCTCTAGTCCTTTTATTTTCAATCTTAAATCTTGGACATCGATTTCTTCAGCATCCTTCTCAAGTAACTTACTCTTAATATCTTCTAAAGACATATTTTCTTTTTTACATTTTTCAATAAAATTCAGCTTTTCTATGGAACTATGATCGTAATAACGGTAATTAGAAGGAGAACGTTCTGCTTTTAATAAACCAATCGTTGTATAATAGTCAATTGTTCGCTTTGTTACATGTGTAAGTTCAGCTAGCTCGCCTATTTTCAGTTTGTTTTCCCCAATTTATCCTCCTCCAAACCATAACGCGATAGAATTACATAAAATTTTACCCTAACTTGGTATTCCATACAAATAATTTACCTTATTAAGGATTTGTTAAACCTGCCTGTTGATTGCAGCGAGAGGCGTTCGCTTTCCGCTACAATCAACATACATAATGCTAAAATCAACAATAAGCTTTCACAGAACCTTTATTAAAAATATGATATGTGCATTTTTAGCTGCTTATTTGGTACGACCTTTATCTTGCTGTGCAGTACTACCCCAAGCTTCAACATTTTTTAACCCTTTAATATTTGAAACATGAAAGACTGGATTTTTCCCGCTTGCTTTTTGCTTCATATAATCATTGAGTGCAGCGATAGCAATTTTCCCTAATAACACTATGGCTATTAAGTTAATGATTGCCATTATCCCCATAAGCAGGTCCGCAAGACTCCATACAAAACTTAATGATGCAAGAGAGCCAAAGGCAACCATAGCAACAACTGCAACTCGATATACATTTAACCACAATTTATTAGTGTTAATAAATTCAATGTTTGTTTCACCGTAATAATAATTTCCTACAACCGAACTAAAGCAGAATAGGAATACAATGACAGCAAGCAATATCCCTGCCCAAGATCCCATTGCTGTTTCAAGTGCATTTTGTGTAAGCAAGATACCGTCTGATTCATTTGAAGTATAAAGACCTGACAATAAAATGATGAAAGCTGTTGAACTACAAATTAAAAGAGTATCCACAAAAACACCAAGAGCTTGAATTAGTCCTTGTTTTACAGGATGACTAACATCAGCAGTAGCTGCCGCATTAGGAGCACTACCCATACCAGCCTCATTTGAAAATAATCCACGTTTAATTCCATTCATCATCGCAGCACCTAGTGCACCGCCAGCTACTTCATTTAAACCAAATGCGCTCTGAAAAATTAGAACGAATACACTTGGTATTTCCGTAATATTCACGATTACAATATAGAGAGCCATTAAAATATAAGCACCTGCCATAATTGGCACCATAAATTCAGATACTGTTGCAACCCTTTTTAATCCGCCAAATATGATAACAGCTGTAATAATTGACAGGACAATTGCAATTAACACCTTGTTAATTCCAAATGATCCATTAAGAGCACTTGTAATCGTGTTAGCCTGAACTGAATTAAATGCCAATCCAAATGTCAATGAAATGATCACTGCAAAAGTTACACCCATCCAGCGTGCATTTAGTGCTCTTTCCATATAGTAGGCAGGCCCGCCTCGGTATGTATCGCCATCTTTCACTTTATATATTTGAGCCAATGTACTTTCTATAAACGCTGACGCTGATCCTATTAATGCGATTAACCACATCCAAAATACAGCCCCAGGACCTCCAGTTGTAATGGCTATTGCAACACCAGCGAGATTACCAGTACCTACCCGTGAAGCAGTACTAATACAAAATGCCTGAAAAGATGAAACACCTTTTTTATCAGCCATTGCTCCTTCACCTAAAAGTCTGAACATTTCACCAATCATACGAAATTGAACAAATTTTGTCCGTACGGTAAAATAAACACCTGCTCCAATTAATAAAATAATTAGTACATAAGACCAAAGAAGATTATTCGTTCCATTTATTAAGTTTTCGATTACCTGCATTCCCTTCAACACCCCTTTAAAAATATTTCTATTTTTGACAGTATATTTTGTGCAATTATGATTCAATATACACTTTAACTATTTTAACATATTAATTTTTCTGCACTAAATTTCTATACTTTTCCCAACATTCAGATATTCAAAACATTTATATGTAAAAGCTAAAAAACCCACTCTCGATACAAATTACTCCAAATCGAAGAGTTGGTTTTTAACTTCTTATAATGTATCTAAAGCCTGTTTTAAATCCTCCCAAATATCTTCCCAAGCTTCAAGTCCAACCGATAAACGCAGCAATTCATTCGATATTCCCATTTCGATTCTTACTTCCTCAGGGACTACAGCATGTGTCATCGAGGCTGGGTGCTGAATAAGTGTTTCAGCATCACCAAGGCTTACTGCAATTGGAATTAACTTTAACTGATTAACGACCTTTACAACATCTTCAAATGTCCCGTTTACCTCAAATGAAAGAAGCCCCCCAGCTTTTTTCATTTGTTTCTTCATGATTTCGTAATCTGGATGGTGTTTGTCTCCTGGGTAATAAATAGACTTCACTTTTGGATGTTTTCTCAACTGATCAGCAAGCTTTTCTGCATTTTCACAATGGCGGTCCATTCTTACAGCTAATGTTTTAATCCCCCGCAGTAAAAGCCACGCATCAAAAGGAGAAATAATTCCGCCTATATCCTTCTGGGCTGATTTCTTTATTCCTGCAATCATGTCCTGATTCCCAACAACGAGGCCGGCAATAACGTCACCATGCCCGCAAATATACTTTGTCGCACTATGGATGACAAGATCACAGCCTAATTGCAAAGGTTTTTGCAAATATGGAGTTGAAAAGGTATTATCGACAACAACAATTATTCCCTTTTCTTTTGCAATACTAGCGATTAACTTTAAATCAATTAATTTCATTGTAGGATTTATTGGTGTTTCGATATAAATACACCTTGTATTTTTCCGAATATTTTTAAGGATGTCTTCTGTAGATTTTAATTCGGAGAAGGAATAATCGATCGAATATTTCTCATGGAGCATCTGTAGCAAACCGAAAGTGCAGCCATATAAACCTTTTGAACATAAAATATGATCATTCATTTTTGTTAATCCTATTAACGCAGCTGAAACTGCAGCTATGCCAGATCCAAAAGCAAGGGCAGCTTCACCTCCCTCCAATTGTGCAATGCGTTCTTCAAGTACGGAAACAGTAGGATTAGAAAGCCGGGAATAAATATAACCATCTTCAGTTCCAGCAAATCGATTCGCCCCTTGCTGTAATGAGGAAAAAGCAAAAGTAGAGGTTTGATAAATTGGCGGAGTTAAGCTATCCGAATGTTTTTTTGCATCATATCCTGCATGGATTGCTTTTGTTTCAAAGTGGTACGAGCCATCTTTTTTCATTGTTATCCCCCTTGTCCGGAAATACACAAAAATCTCTTTTTTATATCCTATTTTTATTTTTTTGGTTTTGTCACCTATGTACTAGTTGTTTTGTTAGAATTATCACCGAAGTTTACAAATGAATTTCATGTGAGTATTTATGTTAAACGAAAAAACAGGCTTGATTTTGTTTTTATCAAACCTGTTTTTCATTCTTATTTTATTGGTCCATTTGTAATTCTCGTTAAACCTTCATTGATGTCAAATATTCTGAATCTTGGATTTGAAACACCTAGATTCGCCATTCTTTTTTTGTGCATGTCTGCATATGTTACTGCATCTTCTTTTGTTGCAAAAGCATAAATACCGCCTGCTTCTTTTGTTTCTTGATTTTCCGTCCAAATCTTCCATAGAAAACCGGGCTCTTCTGTAATGCTTTTTGCTAAATCAGAGAACGCCTCTTTCATTTCATTTCCAAAAGGCCCCTCGAGTGGAAAGTCTACTTGTAATAATACAGCCATGATCTTAATCCCCTTATCATTTATGTTTTTCGAAATATACTTCACCAAGAATTTCCTTACGTTGATAATCACCTAAAGTAAGTTGTCCTTCTACAAATGATTCAACTTCGCTTTGTTTGAGATCATACATATCCTCTAGTTCTCTTGAAAACAACAAACCTTCTTTAGCTAGTAGATTTTTCAGTGTCGGAAGCTCTTGTATTTGTAGCGGATCCGTTAATTCCAGAACTTTTTCAAGTCCCTTTACATAATAGTCTAATGGTCGTGCACCAACAATTTTAACACCTTTATTTTCCTCATTTACCATAATAATTGTTGGAAATCCACGAACCCCCAGGCTCCTAGCAAGGGCAAAGTCTTGATCTAAAAGCATTTGACTTGATTCCTTACTAGCTTCTTTCACAATTTCTTCACCATCTAGTCCTAGATTATTTACAATCTCAATTAACACTTCATCGTCTGCGATGTTTTGATTAAAAGCAAAAACTGCTTCTCTTGCACGACGTAAGTAAGTGACAGCAAGCTGCTCATCCTTTTGTTGAATTAATTTATATACACGTGATGGCGGGTAAGAAGATTGCACAGGGTTATCAAGCCATAGTGTCCCATCAATTGGCATACGTGAATGCTCACCAACTTCTCTCCAATGACTTGCTACATCTGAAGGACTGCCTATCCCATTTGCAACATCTGCAAATCCCTTCCAGCTTGGTAATAATCCACCCATCACCGTTTGAGTGTTAAAATATTGTCCATATTGCTCTTTAAACCGGCGTAATACCGGCTCAACCGCCCAACAGTGTGAACATATTGGATCAGTAACATAATAAAGCGTGATCTTCTTTTGTGGTTGAATAAGGTTGATAAATTCCATTGAATCTTCCCCGGCTACACCGCATATACCTGTTTCTAAATCACAAATCATATTATTTTTATCCATCTATTCTCCTCATTTCCTTATTTATCTTTAAATTGTTGTGCCCATTCCTGTATAGGGGCTAATGCAGTTGTTAAGGAGCGACCTTTTTCTGTTAAATGATACGAAATGGAAACTGGAGATCCAGACGTGACTACCTTTTCAATTAACCCGTATTCTATAAGCTCAGTAAGCTTTAACGAAAGAGCTCTAGGTGTAATTTCTGGAAGATCTCTTTTCATATCAGAAAAATGAGCTGCTCCATTCGAACATAGGGATAAATAATGGATAATCAACCCATTCCATTTCTTACCTAATATTTCAAAAGCAAATTGTAAGTATGGACATATATTAATAAAAACCACCTCTTTGTATACTTAGTATATCAGATATAAAAAATATATCAATTTTTCTCTATTATCATTGTTATTCGTTGAAATTAACCACTAAAAAAAAGAAGCCTAGGATCCTCGATCCAGGCTTCTTCATTGATATTTATATTGAGGAACTATTAACATAACTGTTAGATTTCCCTTTTTTCATCTCTTTATTATTTTAAGAGTTAGCTTCTTTTAGAACAGGTTCCGTTCGGATACGATTAATAATAAATCCTAAAATACCCCCAATAACGGCAGGTGCAATCCAGCCTAATCCGATCTCATAGAACGGAAGAAATTGAGCAAATAATTGATTTACTCCCACAATTTCAATTCCAGCTGCATTTAATCCATCAAATAAACTAACAATGAATGTTAATAATAGACTTCCTTGATAAACAGCAGCTTGTCCTTTAAACAGTGAATGTGTAAAAGTTAAAGCGATTAAAACGATAGCTAATGGATAAATAGCTGTTAATACTGGTACTGAAAGAGAAATTAATTGCGATAAGCCGAAGTTAGCAAAAATCGTACTAATAACCGAAAAAATAATCGCAAAATTTCTATAAGAAATGCTCGGAATTAGTTTATGGAAATAAGTAGAACAAGCTGTAATCAAGCCAACACTCGTTGTTAAACACGCTAATAATACAATCAAGCCTAATATGACTCCGCCAAATGGGCCAAAGTAAAATGTTGATACTTCCGTTAAAACTTGTCCTCCGTTATCTAAATACCCTAAGTCCTCTACACTTAAAGCACCTAAATAAGATAATCCTGTATAAATTAATGCTAATAGACCTGCCGCAATAAGTGCAGCTTTTGTACAGATCATAAGAAGTTTCTTTTTATCCGTAACCCCTTTGTCTCTAATCGCATTGATAACAATAATTCCAAACACAAATGCAGCCAGTGCATCCATCGTCAAATAACCTTCTTGGAAACCTTTAAAAAAAGCATGAGTTGAATAAGCATCAGCAGGTGCTTGGAAATCGCCCATAGGATTAAATAGTACAAAGGCTATGAGGATCGCAATAAACAAGAGCATAATTGGTGTTAACCATTTCCCAATAATATCAACCATCTTGGAAGGATTTATGGAAATAAAACATGTAATAGCAAAGAAAATAATTGTAAAAATAAGCAAACCTAAAAAGCTTACTTGCTCCCCTAAAAATGGTCGAATAGCAATTTCAAATGAAACTGTTCCTGTTCTTGGTATGGCAAATAGCGGTCCAATAGAAAGATACAAAACAATCGTAAATAACAATCCAAATGTTGGATGCGCACGACTTGCTAATGATTGTAAATCATCTTTTCCTGAAATACCTAACGCTAAAATTCCAAGCAATGGAAGACCAGCACCTGTAACTAAAAACCCAGCATTTGCAGCCCAAACATTAGATCCAGCTGATTGTCCAAGCAAAGCAGGAAAAATTAAATTCCCTGCACCAAAAAATAAAGCGAACAACATGAAACCAACTACAATCAAAAATGAGAATGGTAAATTTTTTGACATAAATAAACCCTCCATAAAAATCTTTTTATCGATAATCGATTTTTCACTAACCTAAATGTTTCCATATTTTTTATATTAAAAATAATCAGAAATTTTATAATGTAAAATATCTATTTAAATGCAAATAAAGGCTAGTTAAAAATTCAGCATTTTTATACAATATCATATCCTAAAGAAGTATACAATATATTAAAATAACATTGGATATTTTTGTCATTATTATATTTCACTATCATGCAGAGTATATTTATTAATAATTCATAATAATCAATAAAAATAATAGAGGGAATTACATTTTTTTCTATAATAAAATCATTGAAAAAATATTAGTTTAAAATAACTTACTTAGTACTTTTTTGACCAATTTTTCCACGTGAATATTATTCGATTTTCATTCAACTTATTATAATATTAGCAAATAAAAAGAATACGCTCTTTTTTCTAATACCCTATTTAAAAGGAATCATTCTATATTTTCTCGTTTTATTAAAAAAGTTAAACATCTACTATTTGAGCAAAAAAATAGAACAGCACTCTATATATGCTGTTCGTTTCTATTAGAGAAATGTGATGATCTTTTCGGCTGTTCTTTCGCCACTTTCGATACAGTCAGGTATGCCAACACCATAATACGAGCAACCGGCTATCATCATCCCCGGGTACATTGTTTCCATATTTCTCTCAAGTGTTTTAACGATTTTTGGATGGGTAATTTGGTAATTCGGCATACTATCAAACCAATTTGTTACTTCGCTTGCAATTGGCTTAGCTGTAATACCAAGACTTTTATGAATATCTTGACGTGCAACTTGCAGCAGTTCTTCCTTGTTCATTTTATCTAAAGAAGAAAATACGCGATGGCTGCTTTTATAAAATAGTCTTACGAGCAAATTGCGGCTTGAAGATGTATGTTCCCATTTTCTGCTTGTCCATGTACAAGCATTACAAGATAAGTCATTACTATTTGCTGAAATAAACCCCGTACCTTCTGTTGGAAGCATATTGTCTGGTACATCAAAGCCAAGATACACACTGATCATTGAACTTGATTTTAATTGGTCAAAATCTTGTTTGAGCTTACTATTATTTATTAGTTCATTTGCAGCTGTATGTGGCATACAAAGCACTACATAATCCGCTTCGACGAACCTATTATTGTTAAAAGAAACATAATAACGATTAGAACATTTTTCAAGTTTGCGAGCGTTTGTATTTTTTAATACTTCAACATTCTCAAGCCTTTTTTCAAATGCATTTATTAGTGAAACCAAACCATTTCTAAAGGAAAGAAACTTCTTTTCCCCACCACTTTGGAAGGTTTCTTTATTTGCCTCAAACCCTTTCATAATACTTCCATACTTTTCTTTATAATCAAGCACATATGGAAGAGTAGAAGCTATTGTAAGGTCATTAAGCCTGCCAGAATAAACACCTGAGAGTACTGGAGCAATTTGTTTTTCAACTAATTCTTTTCCGAGAAAATGTTCAAGAAACTCGCCAATTGAATCATTTTTAGTAAAACGCTCATTCTTTGTATAAAAATCTTTTAGCGCTTCAACCTTTCCTTGTGCTGATACAAGGGTACTTTTCGCCAAAGACTCGATAGTAGCAGGAATTCCAAAAACTGAATCAGCAGGAATTGGCTTTAGTTCTCCTTCTGTGTAAATAAATGATTTTCCTGTAGCATTATATACAACTTCATTTTCCAGACCAAGCTCTTCTATAAATGTCATCGTATTTGCTTTACGAGTTACAATGGAATCCGCTCCCGCTTCCATGACAAATCCACTATTTTTTACAGTGCGAATTTTCCCTCCGAGTTCAGAAGATGCCTCTGCAAGAATAAGCCTCACATCAGATTGATGTGCTTTTTTCCATTTTGATAAATTATACATGGTGGATAAGCCAGTAATACCACCGCCTATAACCAAGACTGTCTTCACCTATGCTCACCTCTATTTACGTTCCTTTTTTCATTTAAAGTTTACCATACTGCTCTGTTTTTAAGTCAGTGACTTTTCATACAACATGTGAAACTAAAGGTGGATGACTTAAACAAACGTTTGATTATGTGCTCAATTATCATCTTGTTTATGTCAAAAGTATGAATTTCTCTTTTTAGAGTGAAAAAGTAGTACGTATTCGATTGCTCTTTGCTGATGAATTTTTTATGCTTAAGGTAGGAAATATTTTTTAGGAGAGAAAACATGAGACAAAAACTAGATAATCCGAAACAACATAACTACAATCCTCTCATTTGGGTTTTATCGATTGTCATTGTAGGTGTCATTATTGCAACGTACTTCTTGCCTAAAAGTTCAGACGGTACTTTGTTCGGCATTGATTTAAAGATTTTGCCGTTAATGAACGCCATTTTTAACACTTTTACATTTTTATTTTTAATTGCCGCTTTAGTTATGATTAAGCAGAAAAATATTAACATGCACCGCCGCTTTATTATTGCAGCATTTACGACGACATTTTTGTTTTGTATATCTTATTTAACCTATCATTCAATGGCTGAATCAACTAGCTATGGCGGGGAAGGCATCTTCATGTATGTTTACTACTTCTTTCTCCTTACCCATATTGTTCTTGCTGCAGTGATTGTCCCGCTTGCTTTGATCACACTTGGACGAGGTCTAAATATGCAGGTAGAAAAGCATCGCAAAATTGCTCGCTGGACAATGCCTCTCTGGTTATATGTTAGCTTTACAGGTGTAGTAGTCTACTTAATGATCTCGCCTTATTACTAATATCATATTATTGCTAGCTCAACATGATTAAGGACATCTTGGTTTTTATATAAACTCCCAGGTGTCCTTTTCCATTTATAGGTCTAAAATGGCAAGATTTCTGAAAACGAGCAAAACAGGTTAAGATTTCATATTACGAATAGTGAGTGTGAAAACAGTGAACTATTTTAAAAGTTTTATTGCAGCGATCTTACTAACAAGTCTTTCGTATTTTCTAGGAGATTTATTCTTAACTTAAGGTTTATCATTTTTGCAGGTCATTGGAGCTAGTGTTGTTATTTTAGGAAAGATTGTTGAAAAGTTGCATTCACCTTTGTGGCTTATCATTCTGACACCATTTCCAGTCGGTATGTTCTTGTTGTTTATGTTTTTAAATGGATCCTTCATGGATTGGCTTATCACTTATTCTGTAACACTACTAATCTACGTCATTCTTCATGTCTTAGCGAGTTTGTTCTTTCATTTCCATTCCCTTATTCCCGCATGGAAACTTTCTGCGAAAGGCTGAGGCAGTCGCAAAAAGTTACGATTATAAAAATTAACTCCTAACACGCTCTACCGTTCAGATTCTTACTTATTAAGAATTGTATGTGAAAATATGCGGAATCTTTTCTGAATTATTAGTTGTACTATTTATATATATTTTAGAGAAAAAGTAGTTTCATATTTTAGTGTTGGTGAGGAGGCTTTTAATGAAAATAAAGTTTACAAATCCACGGAAGGATATCCATTTAAACACGATTAGTTCTGGTACTGTTGCCGCAGTCTTTGGGTGTACAGGACCCGCACTGATTATTATTGGGGCAGCTTCGAGCGGTGGTTTAACACATGTTCAAACAATAAGCTGGCTATTTGCTGTTTATTTTTTTGGGGGTTTACTAGGTCTGTTTCTCTCTCTAAAATATCGTCAGCCCATTTCAGGAGCTCATTCAATTGCTGGTGCCTTATCTCATTTTTCATTAAATGAAGCAATTGGGGCATATCTCATTGCCAATATTATTGTCTTTATACTTGGAGCAATAGGGTTAATTGAAAAAGTAATGAATTGGATACCTGTTCCGATTGTCATGGGGATGATAGTAGGCGTCATGATTCGATTTGCGACCGAAATGATCACTTCTGTACAGCTTTCACCCTTACTTGCAGGTTCAGCCATATTAGTCTATCTTTTTTCTTCACGAATGATCCCAACGTTCCCACCTGTATTATCTGCATTTATCGTTTCTGTTTTATTAGCCATTTTTACGAATGAATTTCAATTACATACAATACAAAGTTCATTTATTTTTCCTCAACTAGAAATGCCGACATTTCGTTTTGATGCTATCATATCTATTTCCATCCCACTTGCGATCTTAATCATCTGCACTGAAAATGCCCAAGCAACTGGTGTTTTAATGGCTAAAGGGTATAAGCCACCCATAAGCGCAATGTCAATTTACGGTGCTATACTTGGGTTTATCGCATCATTCTTCGGTGCACACGCAATTAATATCGCTGGACCAATGACAGCAATTTGTGCATCAGAAGAAACAGGTAAGAAAGAAAGCAGATATGCTGCATCTGCTGTAAATGGATTTTTGTTTTCACTATTTGGAATCCTTGCAGGATTAGTTGTTCCCTTTGTGATCGCTATGCCGGGGGTAATCGTGAGTTCAATTGCAGGTCTTGCAATGATTGGGGTTCTCTTAAGTTCACTGAAGATTGCCTTTTCAGATAGTAAATTCCAAATGGGGGCTTTTTTTGCCTTAATTATAGGGATGTCGGGGGTGAATTTTTTAGATATAGGGGCACCTCTTTGGGCTGTAATCGGCAGTTTAATCGTCTCATTCCTTATCGAAAAGGACCATTTTGAATGGAAAAGAGTCGAGAAAAAAATAAAAATAAGTAGCTGATGTATTAAGCAAGACTACTTACCCTACAAAAAAATTGCCTGTCACTTACTGGATGTGAAGATGAAGTCCAGATAGTAACAGGCAATCGATTTGCTATTTATTAAATAGAAGCATTTGCTGGTCTTTTCTTAAGGCTTAGCATAAAGATAAAGGAGATACAGTATAAAGCTGCTAAATATGTCATAGCTACTGTCATATCATAGCTCTGTAGAATATAACCAACAAGAATTGGCGACAGCCCTCCGACTGCTCTCCCGAAATTAAATATCGTGTTTGTCGCAGTACTTCTAATTTGAACTGGATAAAAACTACTTATTAACGCTCCATATCCGGCAAACATTCCATTTGAGAAGAAGCCCACAATGGCACCGCCAACCAATACACCTGCACCACCTTCAGCATATGAGTATAAAAATACTGCAGATGCCGAGGCAAGTAGGAAAATACCGAAGGAACGCTTTGCTCCAAATCGATCCATAAATTGTCCAAAGGTCAGCATTCCTATAATCATTCCAACAGCAGTACTGATTGTCCAAAGTGCTGAACTTGAAACAGATAAACCTTGTGATTGTTGCAGCATTGATGGAAGCCAGATCATTAAACCGTTATATCCTGCAATTTGAACAGTTGCCATAACAGCTAATGTTATTGTGGTCATGGCGACTTTTGGTGAAGCAAACAACTGAAGCAGCTTACCATCCTTTTGTTTTTGAGCCAATTTCTCCTCTTTTTGAGCAGCAAGCCATTCAGGTGATTCATCTAAATTTTTTCTCACAATAAAGGCAAAAATGACCGGTAGCACTCCAACGAAAAACAAAGCTCTCCATCCTAACGTTGGGAGAATGATTGCGCTGATTAATGCCGCTAGAATGACACCATATTGTGCACCAACACTTACATAAGAAGACGCTCTTCCTTGTTTTTTCTTCGGCCAAGCTTCCGCTACTAGGGCCATTCCAATGCCATACTCTCCACCAGCACCAAGTCCAGCAATAAACCTAAATAAATATACTTGTTCAATATTTGTTGCTAATCCTGTTAAGGCCGTACCTATTGCAAATAAAATAATCGTATAGGTGAAAATTCGGACACGTCCAAATTTATCTGCCAATATCCCGAAGATGATTCCACCAGCAAGCATTCCAATATTAGTTATGGAAGAAATGAGTCCTCCTGTTGCTAAATCAATGTTAAAATCAGCAATGATCATTGACATTGCAAATGAAATAAACATGATGTCCATACCTTCTAATGTCAAACCTGCAACCGATGCGACAACTGTTTTCTTACGATAATCCATATGATTCCATCCTCCCTAAATAATCTTTGATGATAAAACTTCTTCGTGTTTGAAGGAATGGAATTGTATTTTACAGATCCATTCTCTTTTGAAGTCTCACAGGACTTCGCTTAAAAGAGGTTCTAACCTACTTCAATTTCTACAAAATAAAAACCCTTTTGTCACAGAGGACAAAAGGGCAAAGTTATACAAAGTAAACATAATTATACGTAATTATGCTGCCGCCCTTCTCGGCCTCTCTGGACCGTATTAAAGGTATTATTATATTGATATTATACTAGCATGTTAGAATGTCTTATTCAACAAGAAATACTCTTGTACAATTTGGAATAAACCAAACTTTTCTGCTATTATACGACTCTTCCTCAAAAACGGATGTTCATGTTCAACTAAAGATGGTAAGATACTATCTGGTTTAGAATACAGAAAAAGAAGGTGAAAAATTGGCATCCAATCGAGCAAATGGTCTAGAAGATCAACAACGAAATCATCTTAATTTATTTTTTCTAACATGGCCCATCTTTTTGGAAATTTTTCTTTTTATGCTAATGGGTATCGCAGATACGTTTATGCTTAGTGCAATTTCAGATGATGCGGTTGCAGGGGTTGGCGCTTCAAATCAATTTTTACACATCGCGATATTAATTTTAGAGGTTATCGGTAATGGAGCATCGATTGTAGTGGCTCAATATATCGGATCACGCAGATTTCATGATGTAGCTAAAATTTCAGCTTTAGCGATAACATTGAATGTAGTAATCGGTCTGTTTATCAGTGTATTATTCCTTTTATTTGGCAGCAGTATGTTGAAGGCATTGAACTTACAAGGCTTAGTTTTAGACTATGCTGTCAGCTATTTAGCCATTGTCGGTGGAGCGATTTTCTTACAGGCAATGATTAATTCTTTAGCAGCAATCATACGTGTGCATGGACATACGAAAGAGACGATGTATGTTTCGCTCGGAATGAACATTATTCATGTCATTGGAAACTATTTACTTATTTTCGGTCATTTTGGATTTCCTGAAATGGGTGTAGAAGGAGCAGCAATTTCTTCTGTTGTCAGTCGATTCCTTGCTCTCATTGTGTTCTTCTGGCTGTTTTACCAAGTAACTGAAATAAAGACGAAAGTTGTTTATTATTTTTCACTATCAAAAGAATTCATAAAAAAAATCCTCAAGATTGGCATCCCGTCCGCTTTTGAACAGGTTATGTATCAGTCATGCCAGCTTGTCTTTTTATTTTATGCAACATTTCTCGGTGCAAGCTCACTGGCGGCACGCCAATATGCAGCAAATATTTCGATGTTTATATACCTTTTTGCGATGGCAATTGGTTTAGGGACGGCAATCATTGTTGGCAGATTAGTTGGCGGAGGATACAAGCTTGAAACATATAACAGAGTATGGAAAAGTGTACGCTGGGCAAGTGCTATAACTGTACTTATGGTCGTGATCGTGATTGTATTACGCGATCAATTAATGGGGTTATTTACTAATGATCAAGAAATCATTCGATTAGGCGCGAATGTTTTGCTCTTAAGCTTTTTACTTGAAACAGGAAGAACAATCAATATTGTTATCATTAATTCGCTGCGGGCAGCTGGTGATGCAAAATATCCTGTTATCATCGGTGTCTTTTCAATGGTTGCCATGAGCTTACCTCTCGGTTATTTCTTAGTCTTCCACCTGGAATTAGGTCTAGCGGGTATTTGGCTTGCTATAGCAGCTGATGAATGGACACGTGCTGTTATTATGTTTTTCAGATGGAGAAGCCGTAAATGGGAAAAACATGCGTTGGTCGATCGAGGAAAGCCTGAGGAAGTTGTTGTTTAGGCACAGGCAATTTTTAAAAGTACAATAGCCCTCTTTTCATGCAGCTTTTATATGAAAAGAGGGCTTAATTCATACATATATATTGCTGATTAACTACTGCAGCCTCCTCCACAACTAGAGCAGCTTGATCCTCCCGAATCTCCATCGCCTCCTGAATCATGATCAGAAGAACTGCTGCAGCCAATACCAGAGCAAGATGATCCCCCTCCGTTATGACCAGCTTTATAATATTCATTCGGCAGCAACTCACTCATATGGTCTTGAAATTGGTCTTCTTCATATATGGAATAAAAAACCGCTGCTCCAAGTGCATATTGATACACCTGGGTTTCTGACGCAGTACGTGGAATATCGAGAGTTTTTTTGCCACTTTTGATAAATTCAGACTCAATGATTTCATTTTTCATTTTTTTGATTAAACTTTTTTTGACTTCAACCCAATCATCATTTTTTCTAAAATACTTACTAAGTAAATCTTCTTCTGCTAAATGTTTAAAATCATCAAGAATCTCACGCTCAATAGGATTTTGCAAAAATCTCCCCCAAATCGTTCTGCTGTTGGGTGTTGAGTCAAATAAGCTTAAATAAACCCAATCAAAAAACGCTCTTTCACCAGGAATTGGGGTACTGTCCATATTTGGAATATGATGTAGTGTTTCATGGTAAAAATCCTTTGAAAACTTCTCATAGTCTCTTGTAAACATAAGCATCTCATGCCAAATAGTATCTACCATTGGACTAAACATAGGAACGGATTTTAATAAGCTATTCATAATAAAATACCGCTTCAATTCAAAAAATGCCCAATCAAACTCATAATCTCACCATTTTGGATGTTCCCTTAACACGCGATCTTTGACATTTTCCTCATAAGAACTTGATAAGGTTTTTTCTAATGTTTGAATAAGAGGAAGTCCTCCATCTATATGGATTCCTAACTGGTCAGGGATAGAGTGATTATCTCGTCTTTTTTTATTTGATACGTTTTTTCAGCTACTTCATTCCAATAAACAATTTCACCTTTTGTATTAATGACCGAAATTGCCACATCTAACGAAGAGATCAATGATTGAAGAGTGTGGATAGCAAAAGAATCATTAACTAACATATGAATCATCCTTTCCTGCAAATAATAAGAGTGTACAAAAGTGTTTATTTTTTATACACATATTTACAATTATGTTAATAAAAACTTACAGTTTTCATATTAAAAAGTAAATAAATTTAAAGAAGATTAAGATTATTGACAATTTAATTTGTTGGCATATTTTTTGCATGTAAGTTAGTAATTAAGGACAAAATCTACTATTTAGGAGGGGAATGATCTTTTTAGACCATTTTGTTACAACGCTTTTTTAATCTTTTAAATATAGGGGGTAAAGAATGGAAAAGAAAACTACAAACAAAATACTTATTGCTAGTCTTATAGGGAGTTCAATTGAATGGTTTGACTATTTCTTGTATGGGACAGTTGCTGCACTTGTGTTTAATGAAGTTTTTTTTCACAGTGAGGATCCAACAATTGGTTTGCTATTAGCCTATGCTTCTTTTGCCTTAGCCTTTTTTATTCGCCCGCTTGGCGGCATTATTTTCAGTCATATCGGAGATCGAATTGGAAGAAAAAAGACGCTCGTCCTAACACTTTCTCTCATGGGTGGCTCAACTGTCCTAATGGGATTTCTTCCTACATATGAATCAATCGGTGTAGCTGCACCAATTCTTCTTATTATTCTACGACTCGTTCAAGGGATTGGACTCGGCGGTGAATGGGGTGGAGCTCTTTTACTTGCTGTGGAATATGCTCCTAAAGAAAAGCGCGGCCTATTCGGAAGTATTCCTCAAATGGGTGTAACCATTGGGATGTTACTAGGAACGCTCGCATTGTCGATCATGACATTACTTCCTAATGAGACATTTATGACTTGGGGCTGGCGCATTCCATTTATATTAAGTGCCTTACTCGTCATTTTTGGTTTATGGATTCGTAAAGGGATTGATGAAACACCTTCTTTCAAAAAAGCTCAAGAAAAAGGCGAGATTGCAAAAATTCCATTTTTTGAAACAATGCGTACTCACTGGAAAGAAGTATTGATTGCGATCGGCGCAAAAGTAGTTGAAACTGCACCCTTTTATATTTTTGGAACATTTATTGTTTCTTATGCAACAACACAACTTGGCTTTTCACGTACAATTACGTTAACGGCTGTTACTGTCGCAACAATTGTTACGTCCATCTTAATCCCAGTTATGGGTAGTCTCTCAGATAAAATCGGCCGTAAAAAACTTTATATAGCTGGAACCATTTTAATGGCGCTTTATGCCTTCCCTTATTTTTGGCTGCTTCATCAAAATTCCGCCGTTCTGCTTATTATTGCAACCATAATTGGGCTTGGTATCATTTGGGCTCCAATTACCGCTGTGCTTGGAACAATGTTCTCAGAAATTTTCAAATCAAATGTCCGTTATACAGGTATTTCATTAGGCTATCAAATTGGCGCAGCAGTCGCAGGTGGAACCGCTCCGCTAGTTGCAACAGCACTTCTCGCTGCATATAACAATTCCTATGTACCAGTAGCATTGTACATCATTTTAACGTCAATCATTTCATTAATTGCAGTTGCTGCTGTACGTGATCGTAATAATGAAGAATTAGATAAAATAGATGTTATACTAAAAAATGACAATAAGGAATTGACACTTTAATTGTACGATCGAAATCTAGCAAAAGAGATTCATTAATTGAAAGAAGGTTAAGCATGCTTATTCTATCAGAAAAACAAATACGCTCCTTATATTCAATGAATGATGCTATTCAAGATTTACAAAAGGCTTTACATTATTACAGTAATGGGGAAATTTTGAATCCACATCGTACGGTTCTTGAATTTCATGATAAAAACGCATCTGCTCTGTACATGCCAAGTGCAATGGAACCTGTAGGAATATCTGCTATAAAGGTAGTAACAATCTTTCCACATAATCCGTCTATAGGGAAAAAGACCACACAAGGTGTTATTTTATTAAGCAATACCGACAATGGCGAGCATCTTGCCTGTATAAACGCCTCCTACTTAACAAGATTACGGACAGGAGCAGTTAGTGGGATTGCAACGAACTATCTCGCTAAAGAAACAGCCTCTTCTGTAGCAGTTATCGGCTGCGGTGCAATGGCAGAAGAGCAACTACAAGCAGTTTTAGAGATCCGCGATATTAAGACAATCATGTTGTACAACCGTACAAGAGAAAAAGCTGCGTCCTTTTCACAAAAAATTGCAGCACTAAAACCGGATTATACAGGTTCAATTATGATAAGTGATGACCCAGATGAAGCTGTTTCGAAAGCAGATATCATCATCTGTGCAACTCGCTCAGAAACACCTGTTTTTTCGGGGAGTGCCCTTCAACCAGGCACACATATTAACGGTGTAGGCTCCTACCTCCCTCATATGCAAGAAGTGGATGAAGAGACACTTTTAAGGTGCTCTAAAATCGTTGCAGATACAATTGAAGGTGTTAAGGATGAAGCAGGTGACTTTATTATTCCTGCCAATGCCGGAAGATGGAGCTTTGAGAGCCTTCATGGAGAAATAGGCGATTTGGCCTCAGGTCAAATCGCGGGTCGTGAACTTGATGAGGAAATTACTTTCTTTAAATCTGTCGGAATTGCCTATTTCGATATGGCTGTAGCTGCTGCAGTTTATGAAAAAGCGATGAAAGCTGGCGTGGGGTCCAAAGTAGAGTTATAAAATACTAAAAAGGTCATTTCTTCACTGATTTAATTTATACAGTGTGGACTGACCTTTTTAAATTTATTGTTACGTGATAGTCTGTTAATCTAAAAATCTATTATTAACTATCGACATTCTTAATAATTAGGATCCAATATGGTGTTTTCTCCAATAATCATATATAACCTCTTTAAAAATTCCAGATAAATCCCGTCCATTTTTTTTACTTAGCCATTCAGTCTGGTCGATTGGTAAAGTTAATGTCAATTTCACCTTTTCATTAGGCATTTCATATTTTCTTATTTCTTCTAACGTGATGCCTTCTTCTACGTTAGGAAACACTAAATCGTTTTCGTTCACATAATGAAAATCTTGATAGTCATCCATATCATTTAGCTCACAATATAAGTTTAGCTGTGGTAATCCTCCCTGTAAGCTTTTTTGATGCATAATTGTATTTATCACTCTACCATCATGTAATTCGATTTCTAAGATTAGGTTTTCCTCACCTCTATATTTTCTTTCAACAATCTCACTGACGATGATATCTAATTCTAAGGTAAATCCCGTACTTGACTCAAAGATATAGATCGCACTATTAAATATATAGATACTCTCGCCATCAATTTTTACCTCTTTAACCTTTACCATAAGATTATCTCCCTTCAAACAATGTTTCGACAAAAAAGAGGATCACCCTGCAAATAATTTGGAAATCTTATCACTTTATTCTAGCAATCGTTAGAAGGACTAGTAAAATGCCTTTTAAATTTTCTTGGATGGCTAAGATTCATGTTGTTTTTCTTCCTTAAGATCTTTTACTTGTTAAGAGTATATAAATCGTGTACGATTTATATAAGGTCTATGAAATTTTAAAACGAAAGTTACAAGGAGGAACAAATAATGAAAACTGTGTATGATTTTACTGTAAAAATGACAAATGGCCAGCAGAAATCCTTAAGGGATTATGAAGGCAAGCCATTAATCATCGTGAATACAGCAAGTAAATGTGGTTTGACTCCTCAATTTGAAGGACTTCAGGAATTATATTATAAATATAAAGAACAAGGACTGGAGATTTTAGGATTTCCCTGTGATCAATTTAACAATCAAGAATTTGAAAATATTGAAGAAACTACTGAGTTTTGCCAATTAAATTATGGTGTAACATTCCCTATTTTTGCAAAAATTGATGTGAATGGTGAAAATGCAGATCCATTATTTACATTTTTAAAAGAACAGAAAAAAGGCGTCCTATTAAAAAATATCAAATGGAATTTCACAAAATTCCTTATAGACAGCCAAGGACAGGTTGTAGAGCGCTATGCACCAACTACTGAACCTAGTAAGATTGAGGAAGATGTCATAAAACTATTTTCGTAACCTTTTCTTCTTGTAATCATTGAATAGTGCGAGTTATTATTTTTAATAACCTATGCCCAGATGAAAGGTGAAAATTATGGAAGACTTCATGACACTAAAAAAACAGCTATGCTTTGCCATCTATGAAACTTCAAGTGAGTTCACTAAATTATATACGGCCGTACTTCACCCATTTGGTTTAACATACCCTCAATACCTTGTTCTTTTAGCACTCTGGGAAAAGGATGGTGTAACCTTAAAAGAACTTGGTGAAACATTAAATTTAGGTACAGGGACATTAACACCGATGATAGTACGAATGGAAGCAAACGGCTGGCTGCGAAAAGAAAGATCAACGGTTGATGTAAGAAAAGTTTATATCTACCTACAAAAGAAAGCCAATGATGAAAAACAGCCCATTACAAAAAAAGTTAGTGAAGAAATCTTAGCATGTAAGATTGAACTCGAAGAATACGAACAGCTATTGAAGCAGTTGAATCAATTGCACCTTAAACTGAAGGAACGGAAATAATGATTAATATATCCCTCATGTAAACTACTCCTTTTGCGGAGGCTTGTGTAGTTTAGAAATAACTATATGTATCTATAGTCTGCAAAAAAGCTGCCTCACATAAAGGAGACAGTTTTTTTGTATACTCTTTTCTAACAGTTATCTTTTGAATAAATGGTTTATAGTTCAGCTAGTCCTTTAAAAAGCTCAACAGCTGTTTCGATGATGTCATCGCGAAAATCATACTCAAAGGTATGTACGTGAGGATAATCTTCGCCATTCCCAATGTAGCACATTGCACCCTTAGTCAGCTTCAAATAGTGACCATAATCCTCTGAGCCACGGAATGCCTCTTTCATTTCAACTAGCGGAATCCCCTTTGCCTCACAAACTTGGCGGAACTTATCAGAGCTCTCTTTATGGTTTACTGTTTCAGGAAAAACATCATTGTAGGTAAAGGTTACCTTTAACCCATACTTATCCGCTTGATCCTTGGCAAGATCTTCAAGGTTTTTCTGAAGTTTATCCAATTCCTCTTCATATAGAGCACGGATCGTTAAGAGCAAGTCACCTTTGCTGGCTGATACACCAAATGCTCTTTCGCCGATATCTACTTGAACAACTGTACAAAGTACTACACCCTTATTTTTCTTCGGAGAGGTGAGCTCAGGAATAGCATTAATGATTTTAGCAATAGCGAAAGCTGGGTTTACCCCATCCTCCGGTTGGCTAGCATGAGCTGGTGAACCTTCCATATGGATCGTCATACCCCTTGAGGCACAGTGAGCTGTTCCATTGATTACGTTAACCGAATTGAAAGCCAAACCGCTCATGTTATGGTAAGCAAAAATTTCTTCGATGTTTTGTTCTTTAATAAAAGAGGCACACTGTGCAGCTCCATCTCCTGTTTCCTCTGCGTGTTGGAAAAGAAAAAAGATGTTTTTATCGGCGCCATTCTGGTCGATTTCCAGTGCAAATCCTGCAAGTGAAGCAGAGTGACCATCATGTCCACATTTGTGAGAAATTCCGGGGAACTGGGAAGCGTGTGGGATATCAATTTTTTCCTGCATTGGAAGAGCATCGAAATCAGCGCGGAAAGCTATGTTTTTCTTGTCCTCACCTGCACGATAGATCGCATAGAACCAAAGACCTTTATCGACGATTTCCAACTTTGTATGCGTTCTAAGAAAATCAATTAAATGCTGTTTTGTCCAAACTTCTAGATTCGATAGTTCAGGATGCTGATGCAATTCATGACGCAATTGTATGGCTAATTCTAGATTTTTCTTGTCCATGTATCTATCCCCCTTAAACTAATAGTTACAAGCTAATTTTTACTATTTCATTTGCCGAATCTAATATAAATATATATTATAATTATACATAAAATTTTATAAAAAACCTTTTATTTTGATTCAATTGATTTTCAATTGAAACTATCATCTGTAATATCAAAACAATCCCCCATCCATTTTAGGATTTAGCCAATTTCGTTCATTTAAAGACAGTAGTCTTCTAATTAGAGATGAGCAATTTGCGCTTCTCAAAGAGCTCTTAAAATCTGATTAGGGATTGTAGTGTACAAGGTATCCTAGAAGTATTGATTTTAATACAAATAAAAGAACTCGTTTTTAGTAATCTTAGCTAAAAATGAGTTCTTTCTGTTCTATTTTTCAAAAAGGATTATACAGTCGTTTCATTATGTAGGAAAAAGATTATTAGTCAGCAGTTACAATCCTTTTTGTATGATTTTCGTCTGCAATAATCTTTGGTAATAGATGGGAAATCGTTTTTAATGGATCACTAGCTTTTTGTGTTAAACACAGCATCATTGCACCTTCAATAGAAGCCGTCATCATGAGTGCAATCGATTGAGCCGCTTCTTTCGAAAATCCATCCTCCACTAACTTGTTCGAATAAATCCCTTGAATCTTTGTGTATAAGCTAGAACAAGCATATCGGACTGGTTCACTTAGTGACGCCATTTCGCTAACCATGCTGCTAAATGTATAACCAATAATCGTACCTTCCCGTTCAAAGTCAGCGACTAATTTCTCAATCATCACATGCAGGGCCTCTTGAGTCGTTTGATGTCGTTTGAAGATGTCCTCGATGTCAGTAGTAATCGCTTTTTCCATCGACTGAAGACAAGCAATGAGTAATTCTTCTTTTCCATTCGGAAAATGATGATAAAGTGAACCTTTTGTTATCTTACATTCTTTTAAAATTTCATTTAATCCTACACCCTTATATCCTTTTTGCTGGAAAAGAGTTGTTGCGATTTCGATTAACAGCGCTTTTGTATCCATTTCCTCGCTAACCCCCTCCATACTGACCGGTTTCCTCATACTTTATCAAAAGTTCTCTCGATCATTCAAGTTTTTGTAAATTTTTTATTTACAACTGTCAAAGACCCCTAAACAGTCATTTTCCAGTTCGATAAAGCCAGCCAGTGTTCTTTTTCCTTATAGTCAGGCATGATTTTCCCAACAAGACGCCAGAAGGAGCGGTCGTGATTTAGATGGACCATGTGACACATTTCGTGAACAACTACATAGTCAATTACCTCAAGTGGTGCCATTGCTAACCTCCAATTAAATGTTAATTGGAGGTTTGAATCACAGGTTCCCCATGTAGTTTTGCTATCTGAAATACGTATTGAACGTGGTTTTGTTTTAAAGTTACTTTGATAGGAGGAGATCCTTTCCTCTACTAAAGCCTTACATTGCTGATAATAAAATCTCTTCAATGATTGTTTTATTTTTTCATCATCAATCTGCTTCACATTTATATGGAGCTTTTTCTCTTCAAACACAACATGGTCTTGCTTTATATTTATATCTTGGAAGATGATTATGGGATAGGTGTTTCCTAAATAAAGAAAGCTTTCACCATTCTCATATACCTTTTTCTGTGGTCCATGCAGTCTATCCTTCATTTCTTTTACTTTTTTCTGAATAAGATCCCAATTTACCTCTAACATCCGAAGGACACTTTCATCAGGTGTTCCTTTTGGGGCCTGAACTTCAATATTTCCATAGTTATCTATCGAAATTCCTATGGAGGTTCGGTTTTTGTACTTGATCTCAAAACGTATTGTCTTACCTGAGTAAGTATATATCATGTCATCACCTGTAGAATCCTTTAATGCCATTATCCCCTGTATTTGATAGCTAGTCCTTTTAAGAAGTTTCTGGCGAATTTATCTCCGCACTCTTTATAATTCTTATGTCCTTCTTTTCTTAATAAGGCTCCAAGTTCTCCTTTTGTTACCGTTATTCCCGCGTTTCCAAATATATCCAGCATATCCTCTGTCGTTAATGTCAGTGCTATTTTGACTTTCTTTAAGAGGAGATTATTAACGTTTGTACTTTTCTTTTCGGATGGTTCCGGTGTATCAGGCTGTCCTGGTTTAGGCTCTTGTTTCCCTCTTTTGTAAATAATAAGGCCATTTAAAAATGAATCTAGCATACTGTTATTACATTGTATTTGATTGTCATTCTCTTCTACATCAGCATCTGACTTTATGAGTATCTTTACCACCTCTGGTACTGATAAATCCACCCCACCAAGTTTAAATATCTCTGCCATTTCTTTATTTTTTATTTCCAACGCATATCTCAATCGAATTAATATATCATTATTATCCATTTTTGACCTCCTATTTTAAAAATAGTCCCTGTCATCTAAAGCAACAGGCGCCACATTATTCAGTTTATCTTAAGTCTTTCTTAAGTCAATCTTTGCAACTGCCTCAGGCGTGTGTTGACTGCCTGTCACTATATTTAACCTACAATAGATAGCGGATGTATGCATTTTTAATACATCGCTGCCGGACAATCCGCTTTTTATTCTATAGCCTCAAGTTAACAATTTAATAACTCTTCATTATATCACTCCGTAACTAAATAACTTAGAATCAACGAGTAATTGGAAGGAATTGTAGTACAAAAATTAAGATTATTACACTATTTAATCCAATCTAACTACTTTTTGTAACAATTCAATATCTACTAGTACCTAAGATTCATTTCTCAAATCATGGCAGGGGTTTCATCTTTCAGAGTAACCGTTACCAAACTCAATTATAATAGGGAAATTGAGCATTTCTTGTCTATAATTTCAATGATTTACCCTATGTTGACTAAATTAATCAAATAGCATTAGATTTTAATAAAAGAGTAAGGGTAAAAGAGTGTTTGCTTCTTAAAGAGTTCTTATTAGTCGTTCATTATTCGTCATATCCAAACTTCTATTTATAAAAGCATGTTAATTTAGAATTCCTGAACGAAAGGAGCATTTTTAGATGAAAAGCATTCAAAGTCGCTTATTTCTTATGCTTCTTCTTTTTATCATCATACCGTATTTTTTATCTGTTTTTTTGATATATGGATATACAAAAGATAGAGTGGAACAGCAAGCACTTGAGGTCAGTAACAATCAAATGAATAAATTGTCAGAAGAACTGGAGCAATACTTTCAAGATATGATCAATCTTCCTTATATTCTTTATCGGAATCCTGACTTATTTCAGGTCTTCAGAAATGATAGTGAAGATTCAAGGTACTCTAACCCAAACTCAAGAGAAAAAAGCATAGAAACTTTTTTTCTTATGCGAAATGAAATCCGCCAGGTTCGTTTTTATCTTGATAGAAACAAAGAATCTTTTACCGCTTATAACGCTAAAGTCAGTGCTCCTAAATTGAAACCTGACTTATTAAACCAAGAATCAATTAAAAAACTTTATCAATCGAACGTAAACTATCTGATTGAGCCTCCTCATAAAATTGTAAATTATAATAATGCTGCGATTGTTCCTCAGTCGGACAACACAGTAGTTATGACGTTTCACCATAAAATAGTTGATGTGCTTTCAAATGAATTTCTCGGAATTATTACAATGGATATCGATCTAGATGGATATGCTCGTTTATGTAATACCCTCATTCAGGAGAATGAAGAATCTGTATTACTTGTTGATCCTAATGATCGTGTTATGTATGCAAGCGACACTACTCTTATCGGTAAGTCCGTTCCACCTAGCTTACTAGAGCGTATTAATGCTACAGATATTGATTCGGGAGAAGATATTTTATTATCGAAAACTTTATCTGGATCACTAAAACAATGGAAACTAATTAAGATAACTCCTAGTCATTTTTTATTTCAAGATGCAAGACAGACTGCATTTATAAACATACTCGTTGGAATTGGAGTAGGTATGATGGGGGTGCTAATGATAGGTTTTGTTTCATATAGAATCACTCGTCCAATTAAAATGCTTAGCCTAAAAGTGCGTTCTATTGAAGGTGGAAATATGAATGTCCCTTTTCATCATAAAAGAGAGGACGAAATTGGTCATCTTGAAAAACATATGAAGGATATGATGGACCGCATTAACCGCCACATTGAACGTGAATATAAACTAGACATTGAGAATAGAAAAAACCAATTTAGAGCACTAAAATCTCAAGTGAATCCGCACTTCTTATTTAACGCATTACAATCAATTGGAGCTGTTGCTCTACGTTCTCAGTCTCCAAATGTCTACCAATTAGTAACATCCTTATCCAAAATGATGCGATACTCTATCCGTGCCGATCAATGGGTCCTGGTACGCGATGAAGTGGATTATATACAAGCATACCTTTCCCTACAAATGGAACGTTTTGGAAACAATTTAAACATTTCTATTAACCTAAATGAAGAAATTCAAAGAATGAAAATCCCAAGCATGATTATTCAGCCGCTTGTTGAAAACTTTTTTAAACATTGTTATGAAGAAGGATTCCAAGATGGGCACTTAAGCATATACGGAGAAATAAAAGGAGAAACTTTAACTCTAACAGTAGAAAATGATGGCTCAAGTGTCACACTCTCAAAGTTGCAATCTTTAAGAGAAAATATTTACACTGCTCCTTATACAGGAACCTATTCACACGAACATATCGGTCTAAAAAACATACATGACCGATTGGTTTTAAACTATGGACAAAATGCAGGTCTAAAGCTAGATACGAAACAAGGACAAGGCTTTTTAGTTCAACTTGTCATTCCTCTAGAACCTAATGTATCAAACGATTAGAATACTTTCATTTATATCAACTCTATACAATTAGATTATTATTACATTAAAAATTTTTGTTAAGGAGGCTGGAACTGCATGAAGGCTCTAATTATAGATGATGAGTTCAATGTCCGTTATGTTATTCGACATTTAGGACAGTGGAAACAACACGGGATCACTGATGTTTTAGAAGCAGCTAATGGAGAGGAAGCAAAAAAAATAATAGAAAGACAAAATCCGGAAATTATATTCACTGACATAAAAATGCCCGGAATAAGCGGAATCGAAATCATGGAGTGGTTAAACTCAATCGCTTATTCAGGCAAAGTTATTTTCATAACAGGCTTTGACGACTATTCATTTATGCGAAAAGCCATTCAGTGCAACAGTTTCGACTATTTATTAAAACCGATTGAAGCTGATCCATTCAATAATACATTGGCAGCAGCCATTGAGTCCTGGCTGAGTGAAAAGGAAGAGCGTCAAAACAAAGAGAAAGGCGTACTCGAAGAGGTTAAAAGGTTTCGTATGAATCATGTCGTTACACAAGCTTGTTTAGGGGAACCTTTCGAAGAATTAGAAGTCGCTTCATTTCTTCCCCTTGCAGATGAATACGATGTGACACTCATTTCCTTTTATCATATGCATCATTCAGAACCATACATTCAATTATTAGCTGATGAGCTCTTTAATCAAGATTGGGGAAACGCATTTGCGCTTCAGCATGATCAAAATCTTTGTCTTATTATTTCTACACAAAGGCATTGGTTAGCGATTGAAGAATGGATTAGTCATCAATTTGACATTCCAGTTCGACTGGTTAGCGGGAAAACGTTACGTTTATTAAATGAAATACCTAGGTTGTACCAAGACTTACAAAAAGCGATGGATGACCAAAAATACCGATCGATACACCGTTTGAATGATTTGGATGATGCGCAGCGAATGCAAAACATTGTTGCTTATGTAGAAACGTATTATATGGAAGAACTAAGTTTAGAAAAACTGGCAAACCGGTTCTTCTTAAGTCGCGAACATATCTCAAGAAAATTTAAACAACAAACTGGAATGCCCCTATCCAAATACATTATGAATCTTAGAATTGATCAGGCAAAATCATGGCTAAGTGAAACAGATGAGAGTATTTTATCTATTTCATTAATGCTTGGCTATAAAGATGAAAAATACTTTTCAAAGCTATTCAAAAAGGTAGTTGGGATAACACCATTTGAGTATCGAAACTTAGATAAAAAACTTGCATTGACAAGTAGATAGATTGAAATCATTTCCGTATTTATATCTTGTGAAACATACTTGGGGTGAGTTGATGAGAAAAGAGATATTACACATGTTATTAATTGGAACTCTGAGCCTTTCTCTTGCAGCATGTCAAAAAAATAATACGGAGTCGACAACGAAAGAGAGAAAAATTGCCGAACAAAAAATCACCTTAAATGTAAGAAATCCTAAAGTAGAAATTTCAAAACAGTTCGAACAAATGGTAAAAGCTTATGAAAGGGAAAATCCTAACATAGATATTCAGATAGAAACTGTTGGTGGCGCAACTGATGATCTTGCCGATCTAAAAGCACAGATCGCTGCAGGTACAGGTCCTGATATTTTTACAAACATTGGATTCGAATATGCGAAATTATGGCGGAAATATTTAGAAAACCTTTCAGATCAACCATGGGTGAAGAATGCCTATAAGGATACATTATCCCCAATGACATTTAATGGAGAGATTTATGGTATGCCAGTTAACTTGGAAGGATACGGCTTTATTTACAATAAGGATTTGTTTAAACAGGCAGGAATCAATACGATACCAAAAACGCTAACAGAATTAAGAGCGGCCTCAGAACAATTACAAAAAGCAGGCATTACTCCTTTTGCTAATGGTTATTACGAGGACTGGAAATTGGGGGTACTTCTTTTAAATATCGCGTTCGCTCAACAAGAAGATCCAAACACATTTATAAAAAACCTCAATTCCGGTACAGAAAAAATCACCAATAATCAACAATTCAAGGATATCATTGATTTGTTGGATTTAACAATAAAATATGGAAATGATAATCCGCTAACAACGGACTACAATATGGAAGTAAATTTGTTTGCAACAGGAGCTACAGCAATGATTCTTCAAGGAAACTGGGTTCAGCCAATGATTGATCAATTATCGGCTGATATGAATATCGGTTTTCTTCCAATACCTATTAATGATGAACGTAAAAATGATGCCTTGGTCGTTAGTGTCTCAAATTATTGGGTAGTAAACAAACAATCAACATCCGAAAAGAAAAAGGAAGCAAAAAAATTCTTAAACTGGATGGTTTCTTCCCAACAAGGACAAACATTTATGACTGAACAATTTAAATTCATCCCTGCTTTTAAAAATATAGAGTCT
Organism: Metabacillus sediminilitoris; assembly: GCF_009720625.1. Classification (NCBI taxonomy): domain Bacteria; kingdom Bacillati; phylum Bacillota; class Bacilli; order Caryophanales; family Bacillaceae; genus Metabacillus; species Metabacillus sediminilitoris. The sequence goes on along the minus strand of NZ_CP046266.1, from coordinate 365,854 downwards.
AACCATTTAGGTCCCCTTGCCAATGATACATTAGCATATTACAAAGAAGGAAAAACCTTGAGTTCTAACTGGTTTCATTTTCCTGTCGGAGTAAGAGAAGAATTGGGATCTTCCATACAGTTATATGTCGGAAAACAGCTTCATCGCGATCAGTTACTGCAAGAGTTTCAGAAATCTTGGGATAGAGCTACTAGTCAGTAACCATGCTAACAACTATTTCAAGCTATTAGCGGACAGCCAAATGTTTATGTAATGTGAGATAGAAATTCAACTTAAAAACTGTACGAACCTCATCATCTATTTCACCTTAATCAAATGATATCGTTCACCCCCATTGTCGGGGTTTTTTTTCGTTAGGATTTTTTCTAAGAGATTGTTGAATTTAAAACAAAACTATTTCAGGTTGATTGGAGCAGATTGCGAGACTCCTGCGGGAGTAGCGGGACTGGTGAGACTCATGCAGGCGTTTACGCCGAGGAGGCTCACCGCCCGCCCCGCGGTCATCGTGCATCTCTCGCTGCAATCAACCTCACCGCATTACTTAGTAAATAGCAACAAATTTTGCAAAAATAGCCTTTCGTTAAAATCCCCCTATATATATCAATTTACGACTAAATTCTTATCAATCTATGACATATTCACAGAATCGTAACTACCCTATAATTCTATTTGTAGACAAGGACACGGTGGCACTTGAGCCGTTCTGGTAAGAACCACCCGTGTAACAACTAAAAATTCTAGGAGGACGACCGATGAACTTTAAAAGATTTGCCAAACAAGCAACAGTCGTAACACTTAGTACAGCTATATTATTAGGTGCGGGAGAATCGCTGACTTATGCGAAAGAAACAGACTCCCGAGATCACAATGAATCATATGGAATTTCCCATATAACACGTTCAGACATGCACAAGATGATTGAACAACAAGGTGATTCAAGATATACAGTACCTCAATTCGACGAATCTAAAATTAAAAATATCCCTTCTGCAAAAGGGTACGATGAGTTAGGTAACTTAATTGATTTAGATGTATGGGACACATGGCCGCTACAAAATGCTGATGGAACAGTTGCAAATTATAATGGCTACCAAATTGTTTTCGGTTTAGCTGGAGACCCTGATAGAGGATGGGACACTTTTATTTACATGTTCTATAAAAAAATTGGTGACACAGGAATTGATAGCTGGAAAAATGCAGGTAGAGTGTTTAAAGATACCGATAAATTCAAATCAGATGATCCTGTCTTAAGAAACCAAGCGGAAGAATGGTCAGGTTCAGCTACTTTAACTGAAGATGGAAAGGTTCGTTTGTTCTATACAAACCGTCATGGCTGGGATCCAGCACACAACTTCTACGGAAAACAAACATTAACAACAGCTCAAATCAATGTATCTGAACAAGGTTCAAACACGTTGAAAGTAGATGGAATTGAAGATCACAAATCAATCTTTGATGGTGATGAGAAATTCTATCAAACGGTTGAGCAAGCTTTTGGAAATGGTGATTATTCTGATAACCATACATTAAGAGATCCTCACTATATCGAAGAAAATGGTCATAAATATCTAGTATTCGAAGCTAATACAGGAACTGAAACTGGATACCAAGGTGAAGAATCTTTATTCAATAAAGCTTACTATGGCGGAAGTGACGTTTTCTTCCAAAATGAAAAAAGCAAATTGTTACAAAGTCCTAAGAAAGATTTAGCTCAAATTTCAAACGGTGCTTTAGGTATTATTGAAATTAATGATGATTATACGTTAAAAAGTGTTATGAAACCATTAGTTGCATCAAACACAGTAACTGATGAAATCGAACGTCCTAACATCTTTAAAAAGGATGGAAAATGGTACTTATTCACAAGTTCACGTGGATCAAAAATGACGATTGATGGAATTGACAATGAAGATATTTATTTACTAGGTTATGTATCAGATTCCTTAACTGGACCATACAAACCTTTAAATAAAACTGGACTTGTTTTACATCATGATCTTGATCCATATGATGTTACTTGGAACTACGCTCACTTTGCTATTCCGCAAGAAGGCAGTGATAATACAGTGGTAACAAGTTACATGACAAATAGAGGTTACTTCGAAGAGCACAAATCTACATTTGCGCCAAGCTTCCAGCTTAACATTAATGGCGACAAAACTTCTGTAGTGGAAAATAGTATCCTTGAACAAGGACAAGTAACAATAAAATAATTATAGAATTAATCAATACTTTTATCAGATAAAGTAAAAAACACAAAAAGAAAATGCCAATAAATCAATTGGCATTTTCTTTTTATATAAAAGCAGCTTACCTTTTTTAAAAGGAAAACAATAAGTGCGGTGAGTTTATTTGAACAAAAAAACATGTAATAAAAAATGGGTAAAATCGTTGAGCTTCATATTGATTGGATTATCTCTCATCATCGTAATCGGATTTTTGATTAATCAAATAAATAAATCAACAAACAAAAAAGAAGAAAATCCTCCTTCAAAGGAAGAGGATTCAACACCAGAAAATAATGAGTACTCGTATCGAGCTCAATACCACTTTACCGTACCGGATAAATGGAAAAACGATCCTCAGAGACCAATCTATATTGATGGAAGGTACCATTATTATTATCTCTATAATCGTGATTATCCAAATGGGAATGGCACAGAATGGCGGCATGCCACTTCAAAAGATTTATTGCATTGGAATGATGAAGGCGTTGCCATTCCCAAATATACGAATAAAAATGGAGATCCATGGTCAGGCTCAGTCGTGATAGACAAGGAAAATACAGCAGGGTTTGGAAAAGGTGCTTTCATCGCAATTGTGACACAACCTTCTGCAGATGGCGGCAAGCAGGAACAATTTCTATGGTACAGTAAAGACAAAGGAAAGACGTTTACCTCTTTTAGCGACAAACCGATTATGCTTAATCCAGGGACATATGATTTTAGAGATCCGAAAATCATTTGGGATAACAGAAATCATAAATGGGTCATGGTCATGGCGGAAGGATCGAAAATTGGTTTTTACGAGTCTCACAACCTAAAGAATTGGCATTATATGAGCAGTTTTGCTACAGAAAAAATTGGAATTTTAGAATGTCCAGATCTCTATTTGATGCGTGCTAATGATGGAACATTAAAATGGGTGCTGGGTGTCAGCGCAAATGGGAAATCAATCGATCAGCCAAATACTTATGCCTATTGGACTGGATATTTTGACGGTAAGGAATTTAACCCCGACCAGAATGAACCGCAATGGTTAGATTATGGCTTTGATTGGTATGGCGGAGTAACGTTTGAAGATGGAAAAGAAAGCGATAAATATAAAAAACGTTACGCCTTCGCTTGGATGAATAACTGGGCATATGCTCATAACACCCCAACATTGCAAGAGGACTTTAACGGAATGGATTCAATTGTACGTCAAATTGAACTAAGGCATGAAGGAAACAATCTATACTATTTAGCCTCACAGCCAATTGAAGCTGTAAATCAATTAACAACTTCAATAGACTCTTTTAAACAAATTGAAGTAAATGGCTCCGAAACACTTGCTGTCAAAGGCGATGTTTATCAATTAGAGGCAGATATCTCTTGGACAGAGATTAAAAATGCTGGCCTGCGGCTCAGAGAATCGACTAATCAGGAAAGCCACGTCGATGTCGGTATATTTGTTGATCCACTACAACAATACTCTTATGTTAATCGATTGATGGCCGGACACCCTGACGAAAGCAATCAAAATGTAGAAAGCAAAGCGCAATTTGATGGCAGCAAGCAGCAAGTTCACTTGAAGATACTTGTTGATAAATCTAGTATTGAAGTCTTTGTGGATGATGGAAGGATCGCTCATTCCAATTTAATATTCCCTGCAGCATATGATCAAGGCATTACTCTCTTCTCAGAAGGCGGAACAGCGATCTTCAACAATATTGAGATCAAACACCTTGAATCGACAAAATGAAACAAAGCAGATAACCTTTTATGGTTTTCTGCTTCTTCATTTTGTATGTTGTTAAAATACTTCTTCCAAAATCACCCATCAGACCACATTCACCGTAGGCCATTATAATTATCTACTCCGATAATTACATAATTTTTAAAAGTAATCTTTTGGCCAAGTGAAATCCAATAAATCCTGCGCAACCGTTTATTAGAATAATTTTCACGAAGTCAACCTTATTTATTCTCCCTTTTATAGTCTTGAAATTTATTATTCCTATTAGATAGGTGCGTAACTTTTATCCCTTCTTAACGGGCAGTAAGACGCCTACCTCAAGACTTCAAGAAAATCAAGGAAGGATAGGTTCTTTTAAATTCTGCCCTTTCAAATACTCCATAACGCGTAATTCAGTCCAACTTCAAAAAGCTGTGGAACAATATTAAGATCCTTCGCTGCTTCAAGTGCTTTCCCTTCTTTTATGGCTGCATTTGGATTGACATAAATTCCCACAAAACGATCTTCACTAATCTGAAAAACGGCACCTTGACTTCCTTTCACGATTTGTTTTAATTTGGTGGGATTATCGATTATTAGATTCTTTTTACCGCTCGTTTCAATTCTTTCAACTTTAATTAATGTAAAGTCATTCACTTACCATCACCCTCTTTTGGACAATCTTAACCTATCATATTAAAATCGATTAAGTGTTTTAGGTAAGTATCACTTTTTCAGAAAAATAGGTTAAATATTAATAGAATGAATCCGTTAAATAGTTGTGCTAAACTTCAAGGTCTTAAGTTTTCACAATAATTTATGATTTTTACAAAAGATTTACGGTCTTACAAAAAATACTGGAAAATATATCTTTGTCCGTTTCATATCTATTTCTTTATGAATTTAATAAAGAAGGATTACATGTGATAGCTTCTAAAAATAAGTGAATCATCAGGAAAGGAGGCATGTAATGGGATACATTGAAGAATTACGTGCACTCGTAGTACAAAACCTTTAGTCCTAACAGGTGTAACCGTTTTGGTTATCGATCGGCACAGACGATTTCTGATGGTAGAATCCGATAATATGTGGAAATTGCCTGGAGGCTTTATCGAATTGGGGGAATCTGCAGAAGAGGCCTGCAGACGTGAAATATTGGAGGAAACAGGTATTAACATAGGTAGCCTTCGACTAATTGGTGTTTTTTCAGGAAAAAACTATTTTACTAAGCTTCCTAATGGTGATGAATACTATCCTGTTACCATTGCATATGTGACAGAAGATATACGTAGTGGAGATCTAAAACCAGATGAAGATGAAATACAAAAAGTACAATTCTTTAAATTATCTGCTTTTCCAGAAGATTTATGTGAAAGGGATCGGCAAATTTTCAAAGCTTTATTGAAAATTTGATTTCTATAAGGAAGGAAGAGATATAAAAATTGAAATCTATCGTTTTTTATATCAAGGAACCTATTAAAATAAATCAGGGATTTATGTACATTCAGACTGTTAAGTTAAATCAGTATCGACCCATTGTAATAGGACCTTTCCCAAATAGCCACAATACTTTATTTCAGTTTGAACATTATTATAATTTGAGTGAAATTAAAGATCTGGGGGTCTTCTTTAAGGAGCAAAATGTTGTAGCGATTCACGCTCATCAAGGTAAGCATGCCCTTGTAATATTACCAGCCGCTATAAAGTATAACGTCCCTTTAATCGTCCATTTTCGAGGCCGTGATTCTTCAACCCAAACGGAAAAGAGATATCAGAAAAATCTTGAACGCTATCAACATTTAATAAAACATGGAGCTGGTTATTTCGCCGTTTGCCAATTTCTTGCAGAGGAATTAAAAAAATTAGGGTTTCCTGGAGACAAAGTTCATGTTTTATATGGCGGTCTGGATTTAAATCTATACTCCTTTACTGAACATTCCTTACCAAAGGAAGGGGAAATCAAAATATTATCGGTCGCCAGACTTGTAGAGAAAAAAGGATTTCTGACACTTTTTAAGGCATTTCAACGAATTCAACATGAATACCCGCGAACAACATTGCACATTATTGGAACTGGCAAAGATGAAGAGAAATTAAAATCATATATTCATGAACACAAATTAAACAATCGTATTTTTCTTAGAGGACCAATGGATTCAAAGAAAATTTCAAAGGAATTAAGAGAGGCACATCTTTTTTGCCTAGCCAGTGAAACAGGTGTAGATGGTGATGTCGAAGGGATTCCAAATGCATTAAAGGAAGCCATGGCCAGTGGATTACCAGTCGTCTCGACCTATAACGGGGGGATTCCAGAATTAATCAAGCATAAAAGTACAGGATACCTTGCACCCGAGAAAAATGACTTTGAATTGGCTCAAGGGTTAAAATACTTCCTAGATCACCCAGAAGAATGGAAAGGATATACCGAACGTGCAAGACAGGTGATCGAAGAAAAATTTGATTCCAATAAACAAATTCAAGAACAACAAAGGCTATACGCCTTAATTGAAAACAATTTAAAAAAGAAATAAGTAGGGGGTCAATTCTTTATGGGACAAAGCAATATCAGTAAGGAACAGCCGCTTTACCCTGTTAAATATGTACAAGAGTTAAGAGGGGGAACGGCTCATGTCATACTTTTTAATGATGGTAAAGAATATGCGGTGAAGTGGTTTGGAGTAAAGAAGGAAGAGGAAAAGAAGTGGTCAATGAATATGTGGTTGCCAAATTGGCACAACTCCTTTCACTTCCGATCATTCCATTTAAACTTGTCTATATTCCAGAGGATTTTCTAAAGTAAACTCCGGAACTTCAACAAAAGAAACATAACTATATTTCTGGATATCATTTTGGTTGCGTCTACATTAAAAACAGTATCCCATTCGAAGATGTCAGATTAACTCCTCCTTCCCCTGCAGAAGTTAATAATCGAGATCAACTTGCAGGTATAATGGTATTTGACCAATGGTTGAATAACTCTGATAGAGGTACAATGAATGTTATTTTAGAACGTCTTGGTAACGGCAGTTACTGCATCCATATGATTGATCACGGAAGATGTTTTCCAGGTGGCTACCAATGGACAACCCAATCGCTTAATAATGAGCCAGCTTATAACTTCCAATGGCCATTTTATAAATGGGTGTACACTATTTTAAATGATACCGAGGAACTAACATCGTATATAGATAAAATTGTAGATTTGCCAAACGAAAAAATCTATGAAGTTATGACTTCTATCCCTGACGAATGGAATGTAAGTACAGAAGAACGAGACGCTCTCTACCATTTTCTATTAAAACAGAAAAAAACTTGCCAAATATCGTAAATTAATATTATCAAGTATCAAAGCAATCTTAAATAAAGCTGGATTAGAACAAAATTTTCTTTCGGTAACACATTACCCATATTAAAAACATTCAACTTTAAAAAATGTAGCTCAAATTAATAAGGAGCTGCTTTTTATCTTTTAAACTTTCCATTGAATCTCTACCAGCAGTCGTTATAACAAGAAACGTAAAAAGGTAATTCTCATAATGAAGACTTCCAACAGTAGGGGTTTTCGGAGCATAGGTAGTGCAAGTTCAGACCTTATCACCTAGAGCCTAACTGACTTTTCTAAGAGCTGAAGCTCTTAGAAAAGATCTTGTCGCACTTATCGAATCTTTACTGGCGTTGATCCCCTACCTATCCTTCTCGATTTTCTCGAGTTTTGTGGTAGGGGTCTTACTGCCCGTTAAGACGGGATAAACACAAACAAGAACTTCTTCAAAGTCTCAATTTTTTTATGAATGAACGACAGTGATTTTACATCGATTAATAGATAGACTGGAAATGGAAGAGGTTAGTACACCTCGAATTTATTATTGATTCTCCATTCCGACATTTATATTGCAGCAAAAAAACCTTAATGGATTCCTGTTGCTTCTTTTAAGACTAGATGCGACACACACTCCACATGTGCAGAGTGTATGTGGCAACACAAGGGTGCTGGTGGGTTTATTACATTCTTAAGACCTTTTTCTTTCAGAAAACAGACTTTATCAAAACAAAAGTTGCCGGCTGCAAAGGAACTTGAAACTAAATAAAATAAGTACACATGAGTTGATGTGATTCATTTTTTCTCTAACTATTTGAGAGTTACATCCTTTCACCGTCCCCGTCCCATCAACATTCTTTTCCAAAGTTATCAAGCAATGCACGCACTTCATCTGTTGATTTCGTGTTCATCAATTGATTTCTTAATTCACCAGCTCCACGGAATCCTTTGACATAAATTTTGAAAAAGCGATGAAGCCCTGTGATTGAACGTGGCAGTGCTTCCGCATATTGATCTTGAAGATCAAGCTGCAGTCTTAAAAGATCAAGGTATTCTTTACTGCTATGCTCTTTTGGCTCTTTTTCAAAAGCAAAAGGATTTTTAAAAATACCTCGCCCGATCATAACGCCATCAATACCATATTGTTCAGCAAGCTGCAGCCCAGTTTGACGGTCAGGAATGTCTCCATTGATTGTTAGCAGCGTATTTGGTGCGATACGGTCACGTAATTTTTTGATTTCCGGAATTAGCTCCCAATGCGCATCTACTTGGCTCATTTCCTTTCTTGTACGTAAATGAATAGAAAGGTTCGCAATATCCTGTTTAAAAATATGCGTTAGCCACTCCTCCCACTCCTGAACCTCCTTATAGCCAAGTCGTGTTTTCACGCTGACAGGCAGTCCGCCCGCTTTTGCTGCTTGAATAAGCTCTGCCGCAACGTCTGGACGCAGAATAAGGCCGCTACCCTTCCCTCTCGATGCCACATTCGGTACAGGGCAGCCCATGTTAATATCGATGCCTTTAAATCCTAGCTCTGCCATGCCAATACTCATTTGACGGAAATATTCGGGATTATCCCCCCAAATATGTGCCACCATTGGCTGTTCATCTTCTGTAAAAATCAAACGGCCACGCACACTTTTCATGCCCTCTGGATGACAATAGCTATCCGAGTTTGTAAACTCTGTGAAAAATACATCCGGTCGACCGGCTTCACTTACTACGTGACGAAAAACAACATCTGTCACATCTTCCATTGGTGCAAGTACAAAAAATGGTCGAGGTAAATCACGCCAAAAATTATCTATCATTTCAAACTCAAATCCTCTCACTATGGATACAACTTCAAACTCTCGGTCAAAAAATATAAAGTAGACTTCCATCAGTTGGGGTTTTCCTTCATCCCCACTGATGGTTAGTCGCCCTTATCGGACCTTTACGGGCAGTTGATCCCCCACCTAGCTGCTTTGTATACTCATCATCTTGAGATAGGGGTCTTACTGCCCGTTAAGAGTGGGATAAAGCCAAATGTTCCACTTCTTTTACACTTATATCATGCTTAATAACTTATTATCAAACACAAGTACATTTAGACATTTATAATTTGTGAAAAACTATTGTGAAAATCGGCAATGTTTATTTTAACGAAAATTGGTCCTGAATGGTATTTTTATAAACAAAAAAGCAGATGGTATAGATTTTTTCTATATCAACTGCTTATCTATTATACCAACTCCAACCACGCGACCGCTTCACAATGCGTCGTATGCGGAAACATATCCACCGGCTGCACTTCTACAGTCTCATACCCACCCTGCTCAAGAAAATGAAGATCACGCGCCAAGGTCCCAGGATTACAAGACACATATACCACACGCTTAGGCTTCATATCCAAAATCGTCTTAAGCAATGCTTCATCACAGCCCTTTCGCGGCGGATCAACAACGATGACATCTGCTTTATTCCCTTTGTTATACCATGCAGGAATGACAACCTCGGCTTCACCAACAGCAAATTCTGCATTTGTAAATCCATTAAGTTCTGCATTTCTCTTTGCGTCTTCTATCGCTTCCGGTACGATTTCGACTCCAAATACTTTTTTTGCTTTTTGAGCAAGGAATAATGAGATTGTGCCAATACCGCAATAGGCATCAATAACTGATTCAGTTCCTGTAAGCCCTGCATACTCTAATGCCTTATCATATAATACCTTTGTTTGCTCAGGGTTTACTTGATAGAAGGATCGTGCAGAGATAGCAAACTTAACATCGCCGATTTTGTCATAAATATATTCTTCGCCCCAAAGGACATTTGTATCATTGCCGAAAATGACGTTTGTACGCTTATTATTAATGTTTTGAACAATTGATTTCACTTGCGGAAATTTTGCTGTGATTTCGTTAATAATTTCATTCTTTTGTTGGAAGTCTGCTGTTTTTGTTACAAACACAACCATCATTTCCTTCGTAACAAGGCCATAGCGTACCATAATATGACGGAGACAGCCTTTGTGCTTTTCTTCATTGTAAGCACGAATCCCATATTTCTCGCATATTTTCTTTACAGCTTGTACCACATCATCATTTTCAGCTTGCTGAATCAAACATCTTTCCATATCTATAATATCGTGGCTCCGCTTTTGGTAAAATCCTGCAACTAATCCGCCTTCACGTTCTCCGATAGGTACTTGGGCTTTGTTTCGGTAGTTCCAAGGTTCGTTCATACCAATGGTAGGATGAACCTTGACTTTGTGTAAATCTAATTTTCCAATTCTAGTAAGAACTTGCTCAACTTGCTTTTTCTTAAAAAGCAGCTGACCTTCATAGCTAAGATGTTGAAGCTGGCAGCCGCCACATTGTGAATAGATTGGGCAAGGTGCTTCGGTGCGATTTTTACTTTCTTCATATAGTTCAATTAGGCGTCCAAACGCAAAGCCTTTTTTCACCTTGATAATTTTTATTTTCCCACGTTCGTCTGGCAGCGCATTTTCTACAAAAACAGGAAACCCTTCTATTTTCGCAACACCTGCACCTTCATGGGTTAAGTCCTCAAAGGTCACATCATAATATTCATTTTTTATTACTGGTGCTTGAATTTTTGACATATTGTTTCTTCCTTTTCATGCAATCTTTAGTTGAAACCTAATCGTTAAAAAAACTTGGCCATTGTTCTGCCAAGTTTCTTATTCTTCCATTTGTCTTGCTTTTTCTGATGATACTAAAAACTCAATATGCTGATACATGTTAACGAATTCGCCTGGAAGCAGACCACCGTATTCACCATCAAGATTTAATTGCATTTTATCTTTATTCGTAACCTTTACTCGATTTGCTTTCGTATAAATAATATGTTCATCATTTATATGTTCACCACGTATAGCCAGAGTTGCAACGCGAATAAATTCTGCTAAGTTTGCTTTTTTCAAGATTAACAAATCAAACATGCCATCATTTAAACTTGAATCTGGCGCTAACTTTTCAAATCCTCCAACTGAATTTGTCAGTGAAACTAGAAATAACATGATTTCACCTTGAAATAACTTTCCATCATATTCAATTTCGACTTCAACAGGGCGTAAAGATGGCAGCATCTCCATACCTTTTAAATAGTAAGCAAGTTGTCCGACCATTGTTTTTAACTTACTTGGCACCTCATAAGTCAACTCTGTCAAACGACCCCCACCTGCAATATTGATAAAGTATTGGTCATTCACACGTCCGATGTCAATTTTTTTAGGTTGTCCCTGTAAAATAGCCTCAACTGCTTGAGTGACATTATTTAACGGAATTCCTATAGCCCGTGCAAAATCATTTGTTGTACCAACAGGAATAACAGCAAGCTGTGGTCTATTTTGAAGCTCGGCAATACCATTAACTACTTCATTAATTGTGCCATCTCCGCCAGCTGCAACAATTAGATCAAAGCCGCGTTCACTTGCTGCTTTAGCTGCTTGAATTGCATCTCCTTCACAAGTTGTTGCATGACATGACGTTTCATAACCAGCTTGTTCAAACTTTTGTAAAACCTCAGGTAAATGCTTTTTAAAAAGCTCGCGTCCTGAAGTTGGATTATAGATAATTCTTGCTCTTTTCATCCCCATCATCCCTATTAACTAATAATGTATAGCCTATTTTTATAAAAATAAATTATGTTCGCCTTTGATACATGTATAACTATATCCATATCATACCCAAACAAAACGTTATTTACCTTTAAATGCCCAACTATTATTATCACCATTTTTATTAAGAAATGTAAAGTTATTCAATCATTTATTTCATAAGATAAACCAAAAGACTCTACTTTCATTAAAGTAAAGTCTTTTGGTTTTTCTCGTATGCATTTTTATTTAAAAGAATAAATTCAAAATTTGATAAATAATTCCCGCTAAAATCGCTGAAATAGGCAAGGTAATAATCCATGTAACAACGATTTTTCTAGCTACTCCCCATTTTACTCCTTTTACACGCTGTGCTGAACCTACGCCCATAATTGCAGAAGAAATAACGTGTGTTGTACTTACAGGAAGATGGATCGTTGTAGCTCCAAATATAATTAAGGCAGAAGATAAATCCGCAGCCGCACCGTTAACAGGACGGATCTTCATAATTTTACCGCCGACTGTCTTAATGATTTTCCAACCACCAATTGAAGTCCCTATCCCCATTGCGGTAGCCGCAGCAATTCGAACCCAAAAAGGGATGTCATCTGAAGTGTGATAGTTTGCAGCAATAAGGGCCATCGTAATAATCCCCATTGCCTTTTGGGCATCATTTGTTCCGTGAGTAAAGGATTGTAAAGCAGCTGTCGCTACTTGAAACACTCTAAATCCTTTATTAGATTTATATAAATTCGTTTTTCTAAAAATAATTGCAAATAAAGTCATCATGATAAATCCGACAGCTAAAGCCAAAAATGGCGAAACAACTAGTGCCTGAAGGATTTTAATAAAACCATTCCAATTCAGGATGCCAAAACCCGCAGCAGAAATGGCTGCACCTGCGATCGATCCAATTAATGCATGTGAAGAACTACTAGGAATGCCATAATACCATGTAATTAGATTCCAAGTAATTGCAGCAAGAAGTGCAGCTAAGATAACCACTGAACCGTTTTCTAACGCAAATGGATCGACAATATCCTTTGTTATCGTTTTTGCTACTCCTGTAAATGTCAAAGCTCCGATAAAGTTCATGACTGCCGCTAAGATGATCGCCTTTCTAGGTGACAAAGCACGTGTTGACACAGATGTTGCTATTGCATTAGCGGTATCATGAAATCCATTGATAAAATCAAATGCTAGAGCACATATAACAACTAAGATCGTTAGTAGTAGAAGTGTATCCATAATCGTATCTTATGCTCCCTTACGCGTTACGCATGATAATGGTTTCAATAGTATTTGCTACATCTTGCGAGCTATCAGATATCTTCTCAAGCATTTCGTAAATTTCTTTATGCTGGATAATTTTGATTGGATCTTTTTGGATAGCAAATAAATGTTTAATCGATACACGTAAAAGCTCATCACATTTTGATTCAATATCTTTAATCTCGATTGAATGCATTCTCATATCAAGTAATTTTTTATTCGATAATAATTCCATTGCTTTTCTGATTTCAATCGTACTTTTGTAAATATACGATACAAATTTTTCAATATATTCATCAAATGCTGTAAAAGAGAACATTTCATAATACGCTACACATTGTTCCATACCATCTAGAACATCATCCATTTTCATTGCTAATTGTAGAATATCTTCCCGTTCAATTGGTGTAATAAACGTTTTATTTAAATCTACAATTAATTCGTGTATATATGTATCTCCCTTGCTTTCATAACTCTTCATGACTGTAGCAATTTCTTTTAGATCACTAACATTTTTTACTTTTACTTCAATTAAGTATTTTGCAGATTCTTCGATGTTATTAGCAATTAGTAATAACTTCTCGAAGAACACATCTTTTTTTGTTCCAAATACCATTTGAAAACCTCCATTAAATAGGATCTATTTTTTCTTCATCCAATGTATTATTTTATGGGTTTTTGTCGAATTTACAACAACTTATTAAAAAATTTACAAAATCTTAACATTAAACCCCTTTTGGAATTAATATTCTATTAAAATTTACCATTTGTAATAAGACATGACTTCCATTTTTGACTATATGAGGGATAAAAAATCACAGAGGTAAAAGGCCACTGTGATTTTAGTTTGTTTCGTTATTTTGCTCTAATGAGTCAATTTTATTTTCTTTATATAGTTCACTTCTCGTTTTAACCCATTCAAACAAATGTGTTGCAATGACCTTTAAAATTGCATATCCCGGTACCGCCAAAATGACCCCTTTAACTCCAAATAAATTACCTGCTGTTAAAATAACAAATATAATTGTAATTGGATGAATATGGAGATTTCTTCCCATGATTTGCGGTGAGATAAATTTCCCCTCGATCAATTGCACAACAGTCCAAACAATGATTAATTTAAGAAGCATGATTGGCGATGTAACGATTGCTATGATTAATGCAGGGGTAATTGCAATGGCAGGTCCTAAATATGGGACAACACTTGTAAATGCAGCGATTAAAGCTAATAATGAAGCATATTCAAGCCCAATGATAAGAAATCCAATAAACATTAGAATTCCTATACAAAAACTCACAATAATCTGCCCTCTAATATAAAGACTGATACTGCTATTGATCTCCTTCATTACTTCAAATGACTGGCTGCGTAATGGAATAGGTAAAAATTTTAAAATATAGGAAGGAAGTTTCATTCCATCCTTTAATAAATAAAACAAGATAAACGGTAAAATAATTAAAGCTAATAAGAAATCCTTAACAACACCTACAAATGTTCCAATTCCCGTCCATGTGTTGTTAACTAGTTTTGTAACTTGGGTAGAAATATTATTAGCAAGATCTGCTACATCAATATTTAACGTTTTTTGTGCTTCATATACAAATTTACTACCCACAATTTGTTCAATTAAAGCCTCAACATCTCTCGCATATTGTGGGAATTTCTGTACCAAACTCATAACTTGCTCTCGCAAGAAAGGAATGACAGATACAATTAAAATGCTGATCAATCCAATGATAAGGATATATAACAAAAGAATGGAATACACTCTTTTTACCTTTAGCTTTTCAAGATAATTAACGATAGGGTTTAGCAAATAATAGAATACCGCTGCCATTATAATAGGTAATAGCACTGTTTTAAAGAGTACCTCAAAAGGTGTAAAGATAAACGAGACCTCTCTAAAAATTAAGATATTGATTCCTATTAATAATAAAACGAGTAAGAATAGGACAAAACGATTATTCAAGATAAACTTCTTGAACATTTCACTCTTAAAATGTCGTGAATTTTCCATCAACTACTTTCCCCTCTCAAACAATACACGCGTACAAATGAATATTCCTTACTTTATAGTACCTTTTCATTTAAGAGATTGTAAACTATATGAAAAAACTATTTTTTTATCAAATAGTGCGAGACTTCCATTATTGCACGTTTTTCTCCAGTTGGAAGTTAGCGGACTTATCACGCTTTGTAAAGCCACATTATCTTTTGCTAAACTTGGATCCGGCCCCTAGCTTCCCTCATAGAAAGCAGCGGTTTCATATCCGTTATTTGCGTTCACCCTCGCTCCTCATTTCATACCTATAAGAAAACAAAGAAAAGCAGTGCGATTCTATTATCATCCACTGCTTTTCAATGTATTCATATATTTTTATTCACTTTTTTAACGCTTTTGAATTTCTTCCATCAATAGTTTATTTACCATCGGCGGATTTGCTTGTCCTTTTGTTGCCTTCATAATCTGACCGACTAGGAAACCAATTGCTTTTTGTTTTCCATTTTTAAAATCATCTACTGATTGCGGATTTGCATCTAAAGCTTCTGTCACAAATTTACGGAGTGTTTCATCATCAGAAATTTGAACTAAGCCTTTTTCTTTTACGATTGCTTCAGCATCTCCGCCATTTTCGATCAATTCTTTGAATACTTGCTTTGCGATCTTAGAAGAAATTGTTCCATTTTCAATTAATTTGATCATTCCAGCTAAGCCTTCTGCTGTTAGAGCAACATCTTTCAGTTCTTTTCCTTCTGCATTTAAATACGCTGAAACTTCACCCATGATCCAGTTAGATGCTTGTTTCGCCTCTGCACCAGCAGCTAACGTTTCTTCAAAGAAATCGGACATTTCTTTTGTCATTGTTAAAACTTGAGCATCATATTCAGGCAGCCCTAGTTCTTCTATATAACGTTTGCGACGAGCGTCAGGAAGTTCTGGAATGGAAGCACGAATACGTTCCTTCCACTCATCATCAATGTATAGTTCAACAAGGTCTGGTTCTGGGAAATAACGATAATCGTCAGATCCTTCTTTAACACGCATTAGGATCGTTTTTTTCGTTGCTTCATCATAGCGGCGAGTCTCTTGATCGATCACCCCGCCAGAGCGAAGAACCTTTTCTTGACGTTTCTCTTCGTATTCTAGCCCTTTTTGAACGAACGCAAATGAGTTTAAGTTTTTAAGCTCTGTTTTAGTACCGAATTCTTCTTGTCCAACAGGACGCAAAGAAATGTTTGCATCACAACGAAGTGAGCCTTCTTCCATTTTACAATCAGAAACTTCTGTATATTGAATAATGGCTTTTAGCTTTTCTAAATAAGCATATGCTTCTTCAGGTGTACGAATATCTGGTTCTGACACGATTTCAATCAGCGGCGTTCCTTGACGATTGAGGTCAACTAATGAATAGCCGTCGTTTGAATGAATGAGTTTTCCAGCGTCCTCTTCCATATGAATACGCGTAATCCCAATACGCTTCGTTTCACCATTTACTTCAATATCAATCCAGCCGTTTTCACCAATGGGCTTATCAAATTGAGAGATTTGATATGCCTTTGGATTATCCGGATAAAAATAATTTTTACGATCAAACTTCGTTTCTGTTGCCACTTCACAATTTAGCGCCATACATGCCTTCATTGCAAAATCAACAACCTTCTTATTTAACACTGGTAACACACCAGGATAACCTAGTTCCACAACTGTTGTATTTGTATTAGGTTCTGCACCAAAATGGTTTGGCGCACTTGAAAAGATTTTAGAATCTGTTTTTAACTCAACATGGACCTCTAGTCCGATAACCGTTTCATAATTCATGGTTTTCTCACCCCTTACAGTTCAGGTTTTGCTTTATGATGTTCTGTTGCCTGCTCAAATGCATATGCAACACGATAGATAGTGCTTTCGTCAAAATGCTTACCGATAATTTGCAGACCAAGTGGTAAACCGTTTGAAAGCCCACATGGAACAGAAATTCCTGGTACACCAGCAAGGTTAACCGGAATCGTCAAAATATCATTTGCATACATTGTTAACGGATCTTTTACATTTTCACCAATTTTAAATGCTGGTGTCGGTGTTGTTGGCCCAATAATGACATCATACTTTTCAAATACATCTTCAAAATCTTTTTTAATTAATGTCCGTACTTTTTGTGCTTTTTTGTAGTAAGCATCATAGTAACCAGAGCTTAGTGCAAATGTTCCTAACATAATTCGACGCTTTACTTCATTACCGAAACCTTCAGCACGGCTTTGTTTGTATAGGTCAATTAAGTTTTCTGCATTATCTGTACGGTATCCATATCGAACACCATCAAATCGAGACAGGTTTGCTGATGCTTCAGATGAAGATAATAAATAATAAGTAGCAAGTGCGTATTTAGAGTGTGGTAACGATACCTCTTCCCATGTCGCCCCAAGTCCTTCAAGTACTTTAAGCGCATCTAAAACAGACTGCTTTACTTCTTCTTGTACGCCTTCACCTAAATATTCTTTAGGAACAGCAATTTTTAATCCTTTTACATCACCAGTTAAAGAAGAAAGAAAATCTGGTACTTCAACATTTGCAGAAGTTGAATCCATTTCATCAACACCAGAAATAGCTTGTAACAGATAAGCGTTATCCTCAACATTACGTGTAATTGGACCAATTTGGTCTAATGATGAAGCAAACGCAACTAATCCAAATCGCGAAATACGGCCATATGTTGGTTTTAACCCAACTACACCACAAAATGCTGCAGGCTGACGGATTGAACCACCTGTATCTGAACCTAGTGAGAACGGAACTTCACCTGCTGCAACTGCAGCTGCTGATCCACCGCTTGATCCGCCTGGTACAGTTTCAAGATTCCAAGGATTTCTCGTTGGTTTGAAGCCAGAGTTTTCTGTAGAAGATCCCATTGCAAACTCGTCCATATTTAATTTACCAATTGTAACAGCCTCAGCCGTTTGCAGATGCTTCATAACTGTCGCATCATATATTGGATCAAAGTTTTCGAGAATTTTACTTGCACATGTTGTACGTAATCCTTTTGTGACGATATTATCCTTTATACCAATTGGCATACCGAATAATAAGCCGAATTCGTTTCGACTTTTCAATGCTTCATCCAATTCTTTGGCATATGTACGCGCATTTCCTTCATTTAATGTTAAAAACGCTCCAACCTTGTCATCTACCTCTTGAATCCGTTTATACGATTCATCAACTAAGTCTGAAACGGTGATTTCCTTTTTATGTAAAAGTTCTTTTAATTCTGATATTTTACGATCAAATAGAGCCACGCTTGTCCCTCCCTTATTCTAAAATTGATGGTACACGAATATACCCATCTGCATGATCTGGGGCATTTTTAACAACTTCTTCGTTGTCTAACCCTTTTTTCGGAATATCTTCTCTCATAACATTTTTCATATCTAATACATGTGATGTTGGCTTCACATTATCTGTATCTACTTCATTTAGTTGCTCAGCAAATGTAATGATGGCATCTAACTGACTAGCAAAAAGCTCAGCATCCTCTTCTGTAATCGCTAAACGTGCTAAATTTGCTACGTGTTTAACCTGATCAGTTGAAATTCTTGACATAACCTTTCACCTCCAAAAAATCGTGCACACACAATACTCTGATGATACCAAACTAACGTGTATTTAATCAACAATTCACGAAGGAAAAGCCTATTAGCTATCAGGAATATTGAATATGACAGCTTGTCCGTAAATTATCTTATGTTGTTGGTTTGCTCAACATATTTCTTCCTATAATATTCCGTTTATATACGAAGATATCAGCTTATCAACAAATTCATTCAAACAAAATGACAAAATCAACCGAGTTTTTTCTTATTAAAAAACCGCCAGTTATAATCACCAGCGGTATTATTTACTCAATTTCAATTCTTGTTGGCTTCTTCTTATCTAAGCGAATCTCCAACATTCCATCTCGATAAACAGCTTTCATGGTACGTTTAATGACATAATTCGGTAACGTTATTGTACGTATACCACCAAGTTTTCGGGTGAGATTTTTTTGCTTCTTCACTTCAATTAATACATCTTCACCACGTATTTCTACATTGATATATTCTTTTGGAACACCGGGAAGTTCAGCGATAATCTTAAAATGATGATCTGTTTCTACAACCTCTGTTGAAAAATTTGCATCATGAGTTTTTCTGAAAACATTGTCGATTGAATCTAAAAGAGTCCTCTTAGGGCGATTTTGAAAGAAATCATTCATCATTTTCATTGGATCACTCATTATCCACCCTCCTCATCATTCGCTTTACTAGTATCCTATGAATGATACTAGTGATTTGCCTAGGCGGATATGAAAATTTTTCTCTGCCTTTTCTTATTTTGATTATTCTGAATAGTTTTACTTTAACTTATTTTTGTAAACGTTTCCACTTGTGCTGTGTTAGTAACTAACTTGGGTAGACAGGCCTTTCCATTTCGTTACATTCCCTTGAACTTTGGGTAATAGTTTGATAGCTTTAATAACCATAAACAAAATCCCGAGAAGCTGGAATATTCAAACTTCAAAGGAAAATACAACAAAAGGAGCGATTTGGTGAATTTAGAAATCATAATATCTTTGTCCATCTACATGATCGGCATGCTATTGATTGGTTGGTACGCTTATAGGAAAACGTCAAACCTTTCAGACTATATGTTAGGAGGCCGTGGCTTAGGACCAGCCGTTACTGCCCTTTCTGCCGGTGCATCAGATATGAGTGGCTGGATGCTGATGGGGTTGCCGGGAGCGATGTATGTATCAGGTCTTTCAAGTATATGGCTAGCGATCGGATTGACAATTGGGGCTTATCTTAATTACTTACTTGTCGCGCCTCGTCTCCGAACGTATACAGAGATTGCAAATGATTCAATTACCATCCCTGATTTTTTTGAAAATCGATTTGGTGATCATACAAAAATTTTACGTAGTTTTTCCGCACTCGTTATCTTTATTTTCTTTACCTTGTATACCTCAGCAGGCTTAGTTTCAGGAGGTACACTTTTTGAATCAGCATTTGGTTTTAATTATCAATTTGGATTGCTGCTAACTGCTGGAGTGGTCATCGCCTATACATTATTTGGGGGATTTTTAGCTGTTAGTTTAACAGATTTTGTGCAAGGATTAATTATGTTCATTGCTCTTGTTCTCGTACCTATTGTGGCGCTAACGGATATTGGCGGATTTGGACCTACGTTTGATGAGATTCATCAGATTGATCCTTCTATGCTTAATATCTTTACAGGTACTTCTGTGATCGGCATTATATCTCTTCTAGCATGGGGGCTTGGTTATTTTGGGCAGCCGCATATTATTGTCCGCTTTATGGCCATTTCTTCACTAAAAGAACTAAAACCCGCTCGAAGGATTGGAATGGGCTGGATGATTATTTCAATAATTGGTGCCATGCTTACTGGGCTTGTAGGTGCAGCCTACATTTCGAAATCAGGGGCATCATTAGATGATCCAGAAACAATTTTTATTTATTTCTCAGAGTTATTGTTCCATCCACTCATTACAGGTTTCTTACTTGCAGCCATATTAGCAGCAATCATGAGTACAATTTCCTCACAACTTCTTGTTACTGCTAGTGCAATAACAGAGGATTTTTATAAGTCTTTCTTCCGAAGAAACGCTACTGATAAAGAGCTTGTTCTAATTGGCAGACTATCTGTTTTAATTGTTGCAATTATTGCTATCTTCTTATCTATCAATCCTAATGACACAATATTAGGTCTTGTTGGATATGCATGGGCTGGATTTGGTTCAGCATTTGGTCCTGCGATTCTATTAAGCTTGTACTGGAAACGTATGACCAAGTGGGGTGCATTATCAGGTATTATCATCGGTGCATTAACCGTTTTGATCTGGGTGAACATTCCTGCGGCGAAAAGCTTTATGTATGAAATGATACCAGGCTTCGCATTTAGCTTAATTGCAGTCATTGTTATAAGTCTATTAACAAAAGCACCGTCAACAGAGGTTGAAACTACATTTGATAAAATGGAACAAAGACTAACAGAAGAAAATTAATAAAACGAAAGAAGAGGCTAAATCCAAAGTGTGATCCACTTTGGATTTAGCCTCTTTTGTAGAATAATGCTTTAAATATAATAAATCATTAAAATTTCACACAATTTTTTTATTTTCTTTGATTTCCTGAACATCTTTCTGTGCCTTTTTTGACCAATACGTTGCCACAAGTGGACCTGATATATTATGCCACACACTGAAAATCGCACTTGGTACTGCTGTAAGTGGAGAAAAATGGGCTGTAGCTAAGGCTGCTGCTAGACCAGAATTCTGCATCCCAACCTCGATAGCGATCGCCTTTTGATCAGAGTAAGGAAACTTACAAACTTTTGAAATGAAAAATCCTAACACCAATCCTACTAAATTATGCAGAATTACCACACCTAACATAAGCAGACCAGATTCTAAAATTTGATCTTTATTACCTGCTACAACAGCTGATATAACACCCACAATTCCGATAACTGAAACCAAAGGCAGTACTTTCGCTCCTTCTTCCGCTTTGTCCTTCAGTAACCATTTAAAGAAGATACCTAAAATAATCGGAACGAGAACAATCTGAATCGTTGAGATCAGCATATCCTTACCGTCTACAGGAAGCCATTGACTAGCAAGTAAGTATATAAGTGCAGGTGTCAAGATTGGAGAAACTAACGTCGCAACCGCTGAAACCGCAAGTGATAATGCAATATTCCCTTTTGCCAAATACGTCATGACATTTGAGGCTGTTCCTCCAGGACAACATCCAACTAATATTACCCCTACTGCTAATTCCGGTGGAAGATTTAACCCCACTGCTAAAAGGTAAGCGATACCTGGCATAATAATATATTGTGCAGCCACACCAACAAATACTGCGAAAGGCTGCTTAAAAACTGCCTTAAAATCTTCTACCGATAAAGTCAAACCCATCCCGAACATAATTATTCCAAGTAAAATAGAAATGTACGGGCCAATCCAAGTAAAACCACCTGGAAATACCATTGCTAAAGCAGTAAATAACAATACCCAAATAATAAAAGTATTTCCTGCCGCTGTACTTATTCTTGCTAAAATATTCATTATAAATCCACCTTCTTAATAAGATTATCCAATTATACTTTATATTCAGAAAATATCAAATATTATTTCAGGAAATTTAAAAATGTTCTAGGTAAAATATTAAATATTCTCTTTCATACGATTCTTCTTACATTTGTACAATTCATTTCGTTTATTAAATCTCAAAAAACATCTATTTGAATATTTATTGTCTTGATAGATACATATCCGAAATTATGATAAAATTGTAAAAAATTACTGACAGGCGGGAGTGGAACGTTTGAAGAAATTTCTAATTAGTTTTGGAGGTTTTTTAATCCTTCTTGGTACAGGTGGAATTATCAATCACATCTCCATGGCAATGAAAGCTGTAAAAGAAGAACAGGAAATGTATGGTGGATCTATTCATCTTATGGTTATTCAAATGACTGGATCTACAATCGGACCTTACATATCATGCATAATTGGTGGGGGAATCATCATTGCCATCGCATTTTTTCTTAGCGAGTATCAAAAGCGTAGTGAGCTAACCTCCGAACTGATTCAAGTTCTTTCACAACAACGTTCGTCACACCATGTCCCTAATAAATCTGAAACTTCTACACTACAGGAGATTTCCAATGAGATAGATGCAACTGTTTCATCATCAAAATCAAAGATTAAGTCACAAATTGACATCTCAGCAAACCAAGATAATGAACGGTATTATTGGAAGGGGTAACAAAAAAGTGTAAGTGTATAAAGCCCTTAAGTAGTAAGGTGTTCCCTTCCCTTCAATACCCTATTTTGCTGGACCATAATAAAAGGGACTGACACGTGATGTCAGTCCCTTTCCATTTACTTATAAACATGGACGGTCGGCTCTTCTTGATCTGGTTTTTTAATAATGAGCGCTTCTTGACCATTGTTTGATGAAATATTAACTTCAAGTGAAATATAGGCTGGAAAATACTCCATTACTTTTCCAGTTACAAATTGTGTAAAGGCAACAACCTCTGACTTACTATAAAATTGCATCGGAATTTCTATATCCAAATAATTTAATTCCGCGTTTTTATAAAATGCTTTTCCAATTACCCCTACATAGTTAGGGAAAAATTCTTCAATATCTGTTTTAAATCGATTGAACATTTGTGCATCATCTCTATAATCACTTGTCGCTTTATCAGATGGAAAGAAATAATATTCCTCATCAATGCCTTCCCATTTTCCAATACTGTTACTGCTTTCTTTTACAACCGTTTTTGCAATAAAGTTACCTGGAACAATGGATGATTTCTCTTCTTGCTCATAGATAGCAATGACAACAGGCACTTTTTCAAGACCTTTCGTATTCCGAATACGATTAATCACGGTTTCAGAAATTTCTTTTCCCTTAGCCAAAAGTTCACTTCTACTGATTTTTTTCTCGCGTGCATACCCATCTTGCTGTTTATAATAATAAACAGAGTTCATCGCAAGACCAATCACCACTCCACCCAGTTCAACTGTGTCATCTTTTCGAATTAAATAATTATGCTCTAGCATATGTGCTAAGTAGATTGGATTTTCAGAGTGTAATTTCTCAAGATCATTTCCTTCTGGTAAAGCAGGGTTGAGTCCAACCTCAACATATTTTTCATCAGCACCTATATTATTTTTATCTTTCTTCGGCGCTTCTTCTTGTGCACTTTTTAGCTTTTCTCCGACCAATCTACGCTTCAGCCAGCCATTAATCACATCTCCGGATAAATATTGTCCTTCTTGGTATAAGTAATTATCAGGAGAAAATGTATCCTGCGCAACTCTCATTAATCCTGTTTCAAATTCATCAATGTCTAAACGAGTGTTTAATTGTTCTGAAACAAGTCCTCTTGCTTCCCCAGGCTTAAATGGCAAGATCATCTTGTAATACGAATCAGATATATTGTATTTTGGAATGATTGCCTGCTCTTTAGAATCATCCTCAGTTTCCTGCACGATTTCTTCTTGCTCTCCAAAGTTAGGTGCGCAAGCTGTTAAAACAAGGATACTTGCTAACACCATGAATAATTTCTTTTTCAAATGAGTCCACACCTTTTAATTAATGTAAAGATCATATATTTTTTTGGACTTAGTTTTGCGTCTAACTCCGACAGAGGACGACGCGCACGTAACTGGGGCATAAGCTAATCAGGAATTGAAGATAAATATACCTATATTCATGATCATCTTATGCATGTCGGAGCTGGACAAGGCTACTCTCTATTTAATTCCTCAAAGAGTCGAGCCTCATCCCATACTTCTATGTTTAGTTCTTGGGCTTTTTGCAGTTTGCTTCCGGCTGACTCTCCAGCGACAACAAGATCCGTACTTTTACTTACACTACCAGTCACTTTCCCGCCGCGTGCTTCTATACCCTCTTTTGCTTCATTTCTTGTTAACTGTTCAAGCTTTCCTGTTAATACAACAGTTTTCCCTGCTAGATAAGAGTCGCTATCCTCTACTCTTACAAGCTTAGGTCCTTTATATGTCGTATTTACACCTAAAGATACTAACTCGTTTATTAATTGCTGCACATCTTCATTTTCAAAATATGTGACAACGGCATCAGCCATTTTATCGCCAATTTCATTAATTGCAATAAGATCAGCATTTGTAGCTTTTTGAAGATGTTCAATTGTTTCAAATTCTTGAGCTAATGTTTTTGCAGCTTTTGCCCCAACATGTCGAATACCTAAACCAAATAACAGTCTTTCAAGTGAATTCTGCTTTGACTGCTCTATAGCAAGTAATAATTTATCCGTGGATTTTTCACCCATTCTTTCTAACTGAAGCAGCTGCTCTCTTGTTAATCTGTATAAATCAGCAACATTTTTAATTAAGCCTTCTTGAAACAACTGAGCTATAACACGTTCACCAAGACCATCAATATTCATCGCATTTCGAGATACGAAATGGATTAGTCCTTCTCTAATTTGGGCAGGACATTGTGGATTAATACAACGCAGAGCAACCTCACCTTCAATACGTACGAGCTCACTCTCACAAGCAGGACAATGTGTAGGCATTGTAAAAGTTTGTTCATCTCCTGTCCGTTGGTCTACTAACACATTCACAACCTCAGGAATAATGTCACCTGCTTTTTTTACAACGACTGTATCACCAATTTTAATGTCTTTTTCTCTTATTAAATCTTCATTATGAAGAGATGCTCGTTGGACAGTAGTTCCCGCGACACGTACTGGTTCTAATAAAGCTGTCGGTGTGATGACACCTGTTCGACCCACACTTAACTCAATATCAATTAACTTTGTCATTACTTCTTCGGCAGGAAATTTGTATGCAATGGCCCACCGCGGGCTTTTTGCAGTAAAACCGAGCTCTTCTTGCTGTGAGAGCATGTCAACCTTTATAACGATACCATCAATATCATATGGCAATGTCGCTCTTTTTTCCTGAATTCCTTCGATTAGCTTTAGAACTTCGTCGATATTTTCACATTTTTTTCGTTCTTTATTCGTTTTAAATCCTAATTCTTCAAGTAAATCAAGGGCTTCACTATGTTTATCTACACCTGTCCCTCCAAGATCTGCAATGCTATAAACAAATATATCTAAATTGCGTTTTGCGGCTATTTTAGGATCAAGCTGTCTAATGGAACCTGCAGCAGCATTCCGAGGATTAGCAAATGGTTCTTCTTCCAGTTGTAATCGAAGCTCATTTAGCTTTTCAAATGATTTTCTCGGCATAAACGCTTCTCCGCGAACTTCAAATGATAGCTCCTTCTTCAATCTAAGAGGAATCGAACGGATGGTTTTAAGGTTTTCTGTAATATCTTCACCTGTTGTCCCGTCTCCACGTGTAGCACCCTGAACAAATAAGCCATTCTCGTACCGTAAGGAAACCGCCAACCCATCAATCTTTAATTCAACTACATATTGAACATCATCCCCGACAGCCTGTCTGACTCGACGGTCAAAATCCTGTAAATCAACCTCGTTAAAAGCATTACCAAGACTTAACATTGGGGTTTTGTGAACAACCTTTTGAAAAGACTCCAGCACACTCCCGCCAACCCTTTGTGTCGGAGAGTCTGATGTTTTCAATTCAGGAAATGCTTCTTCGAGCTTTATTAGTTCCATCATTAACCGATCATACTCTGAATCGGGAACACTTGGATTATCTAAAACATTGTATTCGTAATTGTACGTATTTAAAAGCTCATGCAGCTCTTGAGCTTTTTTCATTGCCGATTGTTTATCCATTGGGATGTCCAATCCTTTCTACCTGAACTTTCTTATCGTTTAGGAACTATTTGTTTCCAGCTTCTGGACTTAAAGGCATAGATTTGCAAGAGCAGTCAAGATCCTGTTATCGCGTATTGCCTTGGGGTGTAAGCCACTCATGAATTGAAGGGAAAGAAATACCTTCTATACATAAGCGACTTATTTACCCGAGGCTGATCAAGTGCTTTTCGCTTCTTTAGATACGATTAATTGGCGCAAATTTTGCAAGCAGGCGTTTAATGCCAACTGGACTAGGAAAAGCAATATCTAATTCTTTTCCTTCTCCAGATCCTTTAACACTTACAACTGTACCAATGCCCCATTTTTTATGTTCAGCTTTATCACCAACAGCCCATGAAATATCGTCCCCTCCGGTTGATGCGGCAATAGGTCTTGAAACTGGTGGACGTTTTTCAAGGCGACGGGCTGAATTGAATGATGAAGAGGAAGATATTGATTTCTTCTTCTCTTCATTTAAATTTTCAACTAACTCACTAGGAATTTCAGCAATAAATCTCGATTCTGGATTCATGCTTGTCCGTCCAAATAGAGTACGCATTTGTGCGTTTGTTATGAATAACTCTTTCTCAGCTCGAGTAACCCCTACATACATCAAACGTCGCTCTTCCTGCATTTCATCTTCTTCCATCAAGGAACGGCTATGAGGGAAAACACCTTCCTCTAATCCAATTAGAAATACAACAGGAAATTCTAATCCTTTTGCTGAGTGCAAGGTCATTAACACAATAGCATTACTTTGATCCTGATCATCTTCGTCAAGCTTATCAATATCAGAAACAAGTGCTAAATCCGTTAAAAACGCAACAAGACTTTTATCATCATTTTGTTTTTCAAACGTTTGCGTGACAGATAAAAACTCATCGATATTCTCTAAACGGCTTTGTGCTTCAAGCGTTTTTTCTAACTTAAGCATTTCTCGATAACCGGATTTATCGATAATCTCTTCTGCTAATTCCGTAACAGATAAATAGTCCTGCATATTGCCAAGATTGCGAATCAACTCACGAAATTCTACTAAAGCATTGATAACACGAGCACTTACACCGATTTGTTCAATTTCATATAATGCTTGAAATAATGACAGGTCATTGTCTATTGCGTAATTCGCAATTTTATCAACTGATGTTGAACCAACACCACGTTTAGGCACATTAATAATTCGTGCTAAACTAATATCATCATCTGGATTAGCGATTAATCTTAAGTATGCAAGTAAGTCTTTAATCTCTTTACGATCATAGAACTTGATCCCGCCGACAATCGTGTAATTCAAATTAGATTTGAGCAATACTTCCTCAATTATCCTTGATTGAGCATTTGTTCGATAAAGAATCGCAATGTCAGATAGCTTTCTTTGTCCTGATTCAACAAGCTGCTTGATTTTCCCGGCAACGAATTGCCCCTCAGCTGCTTCACTGTCTGCACGATAGTAACTAATCTTTGAACCTTGTTGATTTTCTGTCCATAACTTTTTAGGTTTACGATTTGAATTATTTTTAATCACTTCATTTGCTGCTTCTAAAATCAACTTTGTTGATCGGTAGTTTTGTTCAAGTAGAATGACATTAGCTTGTGGATAGTCCTTTTCAAAAGAAAGAATGTTTGCAATATCTGCACCGCGCCAACGGTAGATAGATTGATCAGAGTCACCTACAACACAAAGATTTTTAAAACGTGCCGCCAATAGCTTTACTAGCATATATTGCGCTCTGTTCGTATCCTGATACTCATCAACATGGATATATTGGAATTTTCTTTGGTACGATTCAAGAACCTCTGGAACACGTTGAAACAATTGAATTGTGGTCATGATCAAATCATCAAAATCTAATGATTGATTTTTGCGCAGTTTTCTTTGGTATTCCTTATATACTTCGCTGACCATCTGTTCATAGTGACTATTTGCCGTTTTATCATATTCATCAGGTGTTATCAGTTCATTTTTTGCACTGCTAATTGACCCTAATATACTTCTCGGTTCGTATTTTTTAGGATCTAAATTTTTCTCTTTAAGAACGGTTTTTATAACTGACAATTGATCTGTCGTATCAAGAATGGAAAAGTTACGATTAATCCCCATTCTATCACTATCACGACGTAAAATGCGGACGCACATCGAGTGAAAGGTTGAAATCCATATTTCATCCGCTCCAGGGCCTAAAATATGCTGGATCCGCTCCTTCATCTCGCGCGCGGCCTTATTTGTAAATGTAATCGCCAAAATATTCCATGGCGCTATTTGCTTTTCGATCATCAAGTATGCGATCCGGTGAGTCAACACACGGGTTTTTCCACTACCGGCACCCGCCATAATTAACAACGGACCATCTGTTGTTTTTACTGCTTCTTGTTGCATATTATTCAAACCTGTAAGTAATTGATTTGATAGGAATTGCAACTGCTTCACCACCCAAAGGAACATATGTTCTATTTTAATAAATTCATCAATAATAAGCTACCTTTTTATTTAACAGCCTTAACAGTTTGTAAAGCTGCATGTAAATCTGTGTAAATAATATTTCCTATAACGACAACATCTGCAAATTGTGCAAATCGTTCCGCTTCCTCTGCTGATGAGATACCCCCACCGTAAAAAAGCTTCGTATTTGTTAATACCTTTTTTGTTTTCTCAACAACTGAGATATCTCCTAGTTTTCCGCTATACTCTAAATAAAAGATTGGCAGGTTAAACATATTTTCCGCTACACGTGCATATGCGACCACATCATCGATGGAAAGATCAGCATTTGCCTCAGACAAGGTAGCGGCCTTACAATCTGGATTTAAAATACAATACCCTTCTACAAGGAGCTCATCCCAATTCATAATGTCTCCAAATTCCTTCACTGCTTCATGATGTAAATCAATAATCCAATTTGTACTTCTACTATTTAAGACAGTCGGGATGAAATATAAGTCAAAACCAGGGATAATTGATTCTGCCGTTGAAACCTCCAGTACACATGGAATTAAATAGCGTCTAATCCTAGACATAATATTCAATACGTTATCTTCCGTAATATTATCGCTTCCACCGACAATAATTGCATCTGTACCGGATTCACAAATTTTCTCTAAATCTTCATCCGTAATCTCTTTATCTGGATCGAGTTTAAACACATGTTTCCACTCATTAATATCATACATGAAAGGCTCCTCCATTCCAAAGTATCCATTCAACCATTATAGCAAATTACGCAAGAGCAAAAAACAGAAAAGCGGATGCACCATGTTCAGTCTATCCAGAGTCTAAAATCTGAAGGTGCAAGGAAAATAAATATCTCATTTAACAAAAGAAAAAAAAGCACCCTTTAAGGCGCTTCATCTTTTCCTATTCAGTTGTTTCTTTTTGTACTCGCTCTAGAGCCATTGAATAGGCATCATTTCCATAATTTAAGCATCTCTTAACTCGTGAGATGGTTGCTGTGCTTGCACCCGTTTCTGTTTCAATCTTATGATATGTGTATCCTTCTCGCAGCATTCTAGCAACCTCTAGCCTTTGTGCAAGCGATTGGATTTCATTAACTGTACATAGGTCATCAAAAAAACGATAACATTCTTCTAAGTCTTTTAAAGACAAAACGGATTTAAAAAGCTGATCAAGTTCTTTGCCACGAAGCTTTTCAATTTGCATACACATTCTCCTTTAATTTTTACGATTGAATTGAAAATGTATCTTCAATGTTTGGTACAATATTTATCCATGTACGTCCAGGAACAAATTTTACAATCTCCCCATTATTGACAGGTAAGATTCGACCATCAATGTTTTCCCATTCAACGTCTTGTTTCAGGCCATTTTGGAGGAGAATTGCTTTGCCGCCTGACGTTAAATCGATTCCTCTTCTCCCATAATCATCTATTAAATTATGGTCCATTTCAACGACTAAAATATTACTTAATGTAATCGGTTCTTCACTTTCTAAATCAACCGTTTGTTCATTCCCACTATATCGTCTATAGCTATGTTTAGTTTGATTATACTCATATGCCGCATGCCATGTTTGGGAATTGTCATATTTAATAACAAACTTATTTGCTTGTTCCCCTTTTAAATTTACCACTTCTTCTTCTGTAAGAAACTCATATGGCTCAACCTTAGCCGTCATTTCAAAATGATTAAACTCTGCACCTTTTGCAATATTTTCATTTGAGATATATGAATTATGTGGTGCTTTTCGATGGTCTGCTCTCCAAAATAGTGTACCATCATAAAATAATCCATTTAAATATTCTGCCTCGCCTGCCTCAAGCTTCTCTTTAGCTGACGGGCTCCAACCATGATTTATATAGAGAGCATTAAAGCCTTTACTTAAATCAACATAATATTCTCTTGCACTTCTAACAGGACCAATAACATCTGGAATCTCACTTTGGAATATCGCTAAAAATCTTGTAATATTCCCCTCTGCAAGGGCTTCATATACAACATCTGCTTTATGGAGACCTGATTGTGGTCTTGCATTTGGATGATTATTTATCATAACAGCTACAGGACGTTGATCTAGCTCACCTTCTTGAACTGCCAGACCAGTAAGGGGGAAAACGATTTTGCCATCTACTTCAACAGCAACTATTTCTTCCTCTTGCTGATTAGCTTCCTCTTTTGATGTTGAACGTTGATCTTCCTTGTTGCTGCAGGCGCTTATTATTAATAACATTGACAAAATGGCTAATGAGAATTTTCCCTTACTCAAACTAACACAACCTTTTGCTTTTTCACTTTTATATTTTAACGCATTATTGTTGGAAAGAGTACCGTTTTTTTCATGACATCAAATATTCCACGCGGTGTTAAACGAATATACGGTAAATGCGTTGCTGAAAAGAATGACAACGAATATATCGGGTCATCAAAATGATAGCCTCTTTCCTTTAGTATTAAATAAAGATTTTGCTGACAGTACATGACCTCTTCAAGATCACTCGTTGAAGCACTTCCATCTAGCTGCAAAGGCATTTCGAATAATACCTTTCCATTCTCTGTTAATACAATCCCCCCGCCAATTTCCTTCATTCGTTTATATGCTGCTATCATTTCGGTTTTATTTTTTCCAATAATTAGAATATCACCTGTTGCGGAATATGAGCTTGCAAATCCCTGTACATGCTGAGCAAATCCTTTTAAGAAGGTATTGATTCTCCACTCGCCATTACGATCAATTAAAACTAAGAAGCTTTCATCATGATCTTGGGATAGCTCATTTGCTGTACTATCAATCTTAATGGAGTATGGTTCCATTATTACTGCGTTTCGCATTTTCATACCTAGAGGCATCGAGAATTGTAAATCATCAATTGTCAGATCCCAATTTAATCTTGCTGGCTGCAAACCATACTTACTCCAATCTACATGATCTTTTACTTCTTGAGGGTGACCATCTTTTACGATCCATGAACCTTTTGACATGACAGACACCGGATTAGGCTGATCAATTCCATCTAAAATATTTAAAGTAGCCATTCGACCAGGTGCAATAACACCTATTGTATCTTCAATTTGATAATATTTTGCGATATTAAATGTTGCCATATTGTATGCATCTATTGCTGGAACATTGCATTCTAAGGCTATTTTAATACAACGATTAATCATTCCTTTTTCATAAAAAGTTGGTGTCGCTCCATCTGTTGTATAGTACATATGGTCATATGATGTTAAACCCTCATCCTGCACCTCTTTTAATAGCTTTTCTAAATCAGGTCTAATCGATGAATGTCGAACAGCAGCTGTATAACCCATTTTCAATCTGTTTATAACATCTTTTCCAGTCATCGATTCATGATCACTATCAACACCTAATAGTTTCATTTTCATGATTGTATTTTCTGAAGCCCCAGGTAAGTGACCTTCAATTCTGATCCCTCTTCGCTTCGTTTCCTGCAGCCAGTATAAAATCCAGTCATCACCATCCAATAGCTTAGGCCAACTCGTTAACTCACCGCCTTGAATAACTGATTTATGCTCAAGCCATTTATCCAAAAATTCATGGGAGAAAATTTTTTCTTCCCAATGAACCTCTGTTTGCAAGTCAAATCTAGCCCACCAATAAAAATGAAACGGCAGTTTATCCATATCATCCAATATAGAAAGCGCTTTCTTTTTTTCGCAATGTAAAAGGAAGAAAAGGTTATCACATATCAATGTAGTGGTTCCTGTTTGTGACACATACTTTGCTAATGTATGGGGATTATATAAATTGAACGGGTGAGCATGTGGCTCAATATATCCTGGTACAATCACCTTGTTCACACAATCAATCATTTCAGTATTTGTCGTCTTTTCTGGTAAATTGTCACCGACATATACAATTCGATCGCCGTATATCCAGATATTCGCTTTAACCCATTGACGTAAATATGAATTAAGATAGGTTGCATTTTTTAAAACAATCGTTGGGGCATTGTTGTTCGTCAAAACATCTATATGTTTACGTAATTGACTAATTCTCCATTGAAAATTTTTCTCGGGCATAAATAACCCTCCATTATTAGTTACGAATTTTAATACTATGTTAACATATGGAAGTCATTAACGCATTAAAGTTTTTATTTCAATTTTATGACAATTCCAAGGAGGTTTTTCAATTGATTCGACCAAACATTGGAATCATCAACGCATTAGTAAGAATTACATGCGGGCTTTCCTTATTAGCTTGGGCTACATCTAAATATTGCAAAAAACCTTGGAGAGATTCCTATTTAATTGCTATCGTACTTGGCGCAATGAAGGTAGGCGAAGGAATCGTGCGTTTCTGTCCAATCACATACTTGTTTGAAAATTCGAATATGGATTTTTTTGATGATGATTTTGAGGAAGATGATGAAAAATTCGTATACAATCCCTCGTAATCAAAGCATTAAAATGGGACTGGCTTCATCGCCAGCCCCATATTCAAATTGGAGGTGTCCACATGTTTTTAGAATATTTTACTGATATGTCATTTCTTTTGATTGCATTAATCGGCGGGATTATTGCGATATTATTCGTGTATTTTAAGAAACGCCGTGTTTAATTGCTTTATGACCAATGTCATTTCGATGGAAAAGAGCAGGAGCTGATATCTTTTCTACTAATTCATACGCTTTTACTTGTGCTTCACGAATTGTGTCACCATATCCTGAAACAACGAGTACACGGCCGCCATTTGTTACGAATTGATCTTCTGCTTTTTTCGTACCAGCATGGAAGATTACAGCATCTTCAATACGTGCAGAAAGTGTTCCAATTGGTTGTCCTTTTTCGTACTCGTTAGGATATCCTTTAGAAGCAAGTACCACTCCCAACACTGCACGTGAAGACCAAACAAGGTCAACATGTTTATCATCTAAAATTGCTAACAATGATTCAACTAAATCAGACTCTAATCGTGGAAGTACAACCTGTGTTTCTGGATCTCCAAAACGGGCGTTGAATTCAATCACTTTTGGTCCGTCATTTGTAAGGATTAGTCCCGCATATAAAATGCCTGTAAAGGAACGACCTTCACTGACAAGTGCTTTTGCTGCTGGCTTTAAGATTGTTTCAACAGCTGTATCGACTACCGCTTGAGGAATTTGAGGTACTGGTGAATAGGCTCCCATGCCTC
Source organism: Metabacillus sediminilitoris (assembly GCF_009720625.1). NCBI lineage: Bacteria > Bacillati > Bacillota > Bacilli > Caryophanales > Bacillaceae > Metabacillus > Metabacillus sediminilitoris. The sequence continues at coordinate 331,771 of NZ_CP046266.1, read as the reverse complement.
CAGTATTTGGTCCCTCATCATTGTCATATGCACGCTTATGGTCTTGCGCAATCACCATTGGATATACGTTTTCTCCCTTTACAAATGCCATTAAAGAAAATTCTTCTCCAGCGAGAAATTCTTCAACAACAACAGAGGAAGACGCTTCTCCAAACTTTGCATCCTCAAGCATTTCAGTCAACGTTTCAAGTGCAACATCAATTGTTTCTGCAACTGTTACACCTTTTCCTGCAGCTAATCCATCTGCTTTAATGACAATAGGTGCACCTTTTTCTTCTACATATGCTTTAGCTTCATTTACATCTGTAAATGTTTGATAATCAGCTGTTGGAATATTGTATTTAACCATGAGCTCTTTTGCAAAGTTTTTACTGCCTTCAATAAGAGCAGCCTCTTTCCTTGGTCCAAATACCTTTAGTCCCGCTTCTTCAAAATCATTCACAATTCCATTTAATAATGGAACTTCAGGGCCAACAATCGTTAAGTCGATGTTTTGCTCTTTTGCAAAATCTAACAGCCCTTTGTTGTCATTTTCACTAATTGCTACTCTTGTAGCAAGTTCATTCATTCCATCATTTCCTGGTGCAACAAAGACTTCCTCTACAAGGTTACTCTGTGCAGCCTTCCATACAAGTGCATGCTCACGTCCACCTTGTCCAATAATAAGAACTTTCATGATTACACCTCGTTTTTATGTTTAAAAGATTAATTCTTGTCCAATAGATATGCTGATCACATACAACTTCAAAGCACAGGACAACAGGGCAACGTGCTTTTGCCCTGCCAGCGCCTAGACTCCCTGAATTGACTAAAGTATCTTATTGCCCGAAGCTTTTCAAGGTACTTCCGTTTTTATTCTTAATGTTTAAAATGACGTACTCCTGTAAATACCATGGCGATTCCATATTCATCAGCCATGCGAATTGAATCTTCATCACGGATCGATCCGCCTGGTTGAATGATTGCAGTGATTCCTGCTTTAGCTGCTGCTTCTACAGTATCTGACATTGGAAAAAATGCATCAGAACCTAACGCGCTGCCTTTTGCTTTTTCTCCAGCTTGTTCAATCGCAATTTTCGCTGATCCAACGCGGTTCATTTGGCCAGCACCCACACCGACTGTCATTTCATCTTTTGCTAGAACAATTGCATTGGATTTTACATGCTTAACTACTTTCCAAGCTAATTTTAAATCCTTCCACTCTTCTTCAGAAGGCTCACGTTTTGTTGGAATGGTGATTTCAGCTTGATCAAGAGACATTGTATCTTCGTCTTGTACAAGCAATCCTCCATGAACGGACTGAAGTTGTTTTTCAGGTTTTGAAGCAGCAGTTACTTCAATCGTTAATAGACGTAGATTTTTCTTACTTGTTAATACATCTAATGCTTCTTGGCTGAAGGAAGGTGCAATAACAATTTCAAGGAAAATTTCATGAAGCTTTTCAGCCGTCGCTAAATCAACCTCATGATTTAGTGCTACAATTCCACCAAAAATTGATGTAGGATCGGCTTCATAGCATCGTGTATATGCTTCTAATGTTGAAGTGCCTACACCCACACCACATGGGTTCATGTGTTTAACTGCAACAGCAGCTGGTTCAGTAAATTCACGAACGATTTGTAGAGCTGCATCTGCATCTTTAATATTATTGAATGAAAGCTCTTTCCCATGAAGCTGTTTTGCATTTGCAATAGAAGCAACTGGAACGAATGGCTTCTGGTAGAATGTTGCTTTTTGATGAGGGTTTTCTCCATATCGTAAAGATTGTTTTTTCTCAAATGTATAAGTAACTGTTTCTGGATCTTCTTCACCAATTGTTTTTGTTAAAAATTCCGCAATTAATGCATCATATGAAGCAGTATGTCTAAATACCTTTGCCGCTAAACGTTGTTTTTGCACTAATGATACTTCACCAGATTTTTTTAATTCTTCTAATACTACACTGTAATCTTGTGGATCAACTAATACTGTGACATCCTCGTGGTTTTTAGCAGCAGAACGCAGCATTGATGGACCGCCGATATCAATATTTTCAATTGCATCCTGGAATTGAACATCAGGCTTTGAAATCGTTTCTTTGAATGGGTAAAGATTTACGACAACAAGATCAATTGTTTCGATGTTATTTTCTTTTAACTGGTCCATATGACTAGGATTATTTCGAACTGCCAATAAACCTCCGTGAATATTTGGGTGAAGTGTCTTTACACGCCCGTCCATGATTTCTGGAAATCCAGTCACTTCAGAAATACCAATTACATTCAGACCGTTTTCTTCTAGTAATGATTTCGTTCCACCTGTTGAGATAACTTCAACACCTAATTGAATTAATTCTTTTACAAAAGGTACGAGATTTTCTTTATTTGACACACTAACAAGCGCGCGTTTGACTGCCATTTTCTTCACCTCTACACATTATTTTGACACTAATTCTTTAATCACCTTCGGATATAAAGAATGTTCAACTTGATGGATTTTTTCTGCAACCATCTCAATTGTATCTTCCTCAGTTATATCGATTGCTTCCTGGGCAATGATTGGACCTGTATCCATGCCTGCATCGACAAAGTGAACGGTAACACCAGTTACTTTTACACCTGCTTCAAAGGCTTGGCCAATTGCATCTTTCCCTGGAAACGCTGGTAATAAAGAAGGGTGTATATTCACAATTTTATTTTGATATGCTTCCAACAAAGTTGAACCAATTAACCGCATATAGCCTGCGAGAATAACAAGATCAATTTGATGTTCCTGTAAAGCAGCTAATATTTCTCTTTCAAAATCTGCCTTTGTTTCATATTCCTTTGGCACAAAACAAAAAACCGGTATTTCTGCTGATTTTGCACGCTCTACTACACCAGCTTGAGGCTTATCACAAACAAGAAGACCAATCTCTGAATCGATTGCCCCTAGCTTAATTTGATCAAGTATTGCTTGAAAATTACTGCCATTTCCTGATGCAAAAACAGCTATTTTCTTCATTTAAAAGCTCCCCCACCAAATGAAACTCCTGATCCTTGTTTTACTCGTCCAATTATATATGCTTTTTCACCGTTTGCTTCTAATTGCTTGATAACATCATGAATGAGTTCCTCTTTGACAGCAAGAACAAATCCAATCCCCATATTAAAAACATTGAACATTTCTTCTTGTTTCAGTTCGCCTTTTTCTTGAAGGAAATCAAAAACTTTAGGAATTGGCCATGAGCCAAAATCAATGTCAGCACCCAATCCTTCAGGAAGCATCCGCGGGATATTCTCGATAAATCCACCACCTGTAATATGTGCCATACCATCGATTTGATATTTATTTATCACGTCTAATACTGGTTTCACATAAATTCTTGTTGGTGTTAATAAAACTTCACCTAAGTTTTCTGTAAATGGTTCATAAACAGTTTGCAAATCAAGTTTTTGATCCTCAAGGAGAATTTTACGAACTAACGAAAAACCGTTACTGTGGATCCCGCTAGATGAAAGACCAATTAAAACATGTCCTGCCTCAATGTTTTCACCAGTTACAATTTTTTCTTTTTCAACTACTCCAACTGAGAAGCCTGCAACGTCATACTCGTCCTCATCATACACTCCAGGCATTTCGGCTGTTTCTCCGCCTACTAATGCACATCCGGATTGCTCACAACCATCGGCAATTCCCTTAACAATTTGCTCAATTTTTTCAGGTATTGCTTTTCCAAGCCCTAAGTAATCTAAGAAAAATAATGGTTCTGCACCTTGTGCTAATATATCATTCACACACATCGCAACAGCATCGATCCCAATTGAATCATGCTTGTCAGCCATGAACGCAAGCTTTAACTTTGTTCCTACTCCATCTGTACCTGATACGAGCACTGGTTTTTTATAATTTAATTCACTTAAATCGAACATTCCGCCAAATCCGCCAAGTCCACCCATCACACCTGCACGCATTGTTTTGGCTACATGTTTTTTCATTCTTGAAACAGCTTCATAACCCGCTTCAATATCTACACCAGCTTGTTTATAAACATCGGACATATCTGATACCTCCTAGAGCAATCCTCGTTAATTTAAGACAGGAATCCAAAACTCGATTCCTATCTCATTTTAATAATGTATTTTCTTGATTTTGTTATTCAATCGTAATGTTACTATGATAATAATGATTTCCCTTAAACTTTCTCATGAGGAAGAACAGTATCTGGATAAATTTCAGTAGGATAACGACCTGTAAAGCACGCTAAGCACTGTCCTTTAAATTCACCTTCGTATGGTCTGCCAATTCCTTCAAGCAAGCCTTCTACACTTAAAAAGGCTAAGCTATCTGCTCCAATGATTTGACGAATTTCTTCTACTGAATGATTTGCTGCGATTAATTCTTCATGTGTAGATGTATCAATTCCATAGAAACAAGGATTTGCGATTGGTGGTGAACTGATTCGTACATGAACTTCTGTAGCACCTGCTTCACGAAGCAAATTTACGATACGTCTGCTAGTCGTTCCACGTACAATCGAATCATCAACCATAACAACACGTTTACCTTCTACAACCCCACGTACTGCTGATAATTTCATTTTTACACCTTGTTCACGTAACGCTTGTGAAGGCTGAATAAATGTACGGCCTACATATCGGTTCTTTATTAAGCCTAGTTCATATGGAATTCCCGTTAATTCTGCAAAGCCAATAGCTGCTGAAATACTGGAATCAGGTACACCTGTCACAACATCAGCATCAATCTCAGATTCTACAGCTAAACGTTTTCCAAGATTTTTTCTAGCTGTATGAACGTTAACTCCATCTATATTACTATCAGGACGAGAGAAATAAATATATTCCATACTACACATTGCACGATTGATATTCATTGAAAAACGCTCAGAGCGAATTCCTTCATCATTTATGATTAATAGCTCGCCAGGTTGAACATCTCGTTCGAATTTTGCTCCAACAACATCAAATGCACATGTTTCAGATGCAACGACATAGGCATCACCCATCACACCGATTGATAGTGGTCGTAAGCCATTAGGATCTAGTGCAACCATCAATTCCGTTTCTGTCATGATAAGAAAAGCGTAAGCACCTTTTACCATTGTTAAGGCATTTTTTACAGCTTCCTTCATATCGATATGACCGCTTCTTCTAATTAGATGGGCAAGTACCTCTGTATCAGAAGTTGTTTGAAAGATACTACCTTGGCTCTCAAGCTGATGCTTAACCTGTGTTGCATTCACAAGATTCCCATTATGCGCAAGCGCTAAGCTTCCGCTATGTGATGATTTAAACAGGAGGGGCTGGACATTCTCATAACCTCCGCCTCCAGCAGTGGCATAACGTACGTGTCCAATGGCAGCTTTCCCTGATAATTCATTTAGCTTTCCATTTCCAAAAACCTCGTTAACAAGGCCTAAGCCCTTCATGCATGTTAGCTTATCACCGTCAGTCGTAACAATCCCAGCACCTTCCTGACCTCTGTGCTGGAGACTGTGAAGACCATAATACGTAATTTGAGCTGCTTCCGGATGACCCCATATTCCGAAGACGCCACACTCTTCGTTTAATCCCTTGATTTCAGCAAGCATGGGATAGCTCCTTTCCATGCATCCTTTAACTCTTCAACAGATGCATCGACAAGTGATTCATCGTTTTCGTTTTTAATAATAAGTTGGTTAGAATTCGTAACCTCACCAATACATACCGCATCAACTATCTGTTCGAATGCTTGTTGGTTTTCTTTCTTGATAGATACTACGAATCTCGTTTGTGATTCACTAAATAAAGCTGCTGTTGCATCACCTTTAAGTGTTACAGTTGCACCAAGTCCTTTTCCGCCAAATAGCGGCTCAGCTAACGCAACTGCTACTCCGCCCTCAGATACATCATGTGCAGATGCTACTGTATTTGCTTTGATTGCTTTCAAAAGCTGTTCTAGTGTTTTTCTTTCTTTTTCTAAATCTAGTTCTGGTGATTGACCAAAGATTTTACCGTACGTAAGCTTTTGAAGTTCACTGCCGCCGAATTCAGGTTTTGTTTCCCCGATTAAATAGATAAGATCTCCTGCTGCTTTAAAGTCTTGAGTTGTAATATGATCAGTATCTTCAATTAATCCAACCATACCGATTACAGGAGTTGGGTAGATTGCTGTTCCATTTGTTTCATTGTATAAAGATACATTTCCGCCGATTACTGGTGTTTCTAACGTTCGGCATGCTTCACTAATACCGTCTGCCGCTTTCTCGATTTGCCAGAAGATCTCTGGTTTTTCAGGGTTACCAAAGTTTAAGTTATCTGTAATTGCTAATGGAGTTCCGCCAGAACATACGATATTACGTGCCGCTTCTGCTACTGCGATTTTTCCGCCTACTTCTGGATCTAGATATAGATAGCGAGAGTTACAGTCTGTTGTCATCGCTAATGCTTTCTTCGTATCACGAATTCGAACGACTGCAGCATCAGAACCAGGTGCGACAACTGTGTTTGTACGAACCATATAATCATATTGATCATAAACCCATTCTTTACTTGCAATTGTCGGCTGGCTCAATAATTGAACAAGTGTTTCTTTATAATTCGATACTTGAATTGGGTCAACATTCATTTGTTGGAACTCTTCATAGTATGCTGGTACTTTTGAAGGTTTGTGGTAAACAGGTGCATCTTCAGCTAACGCATCAACAGGAAGCTCTGCTACCATTTCACCTTTATGGAAAAGACGAAGCATTTTATCATCTGTTACTTTACCAACAGATACTGCTTCCAAATCATATTTTTCAAATAAATCAATGATTTCCTGCTCTCGACCGCGTTCAACGACAAGAAGCATTCTTTCTTGTGATTCAGAAAGCATCATTTCATATGGTGTCATACCTGTTTCACGTTGTGGGATAAGGTCAAGATCCATTTCCATACCTGATCCTGCTTTACTTGCCATTTCTGCTGAAGAACTCGTTAACCCAGCAGCACCCATATCTTGTATACCTACTAGTGCGTCATTTTTAATGACTTCAAGGCAAGCTTCTAGTAAAAGTTTTTCCATAAAAGGATCGCCAACTTGAACCGCTGGACGATTTTCACCAGAATCCTCTGTAAGTTCTTCAGAAGCAAATGTTGCTCCATGAATTCCATCACGGCCTGTTTTCGCACCTACATACATAACCGTGTTGCCAACGCCTTTTGCTTGGCCTTTCTTAATATCTTCATGGTTAATTAAGCCAACACACATTGCATTAACAAGCGGGTTTCCTTCGTATGAGTCATCAAATTGGATTTCTCCGCCTACTGTAGGAATTCCAATACAGTTACCATAGCCCGCAATCCCTGCAACAACCTCTTCAAACAAATACTTCACACGTGGAGTTTTCAATTCACCAAAGCGTAAAGAGTTTAAGATCGCAATTGGTCTTGCACCCATTGAGAAAACATCACGAATGATCCCGCCTACACCAGTTGCTGCACCTTGGTAAGGCTCAATTGCTGAAGGGTGGTTATGACTTTCAATTTTAAACACAACCGCTTGGTTGTCGCCAATGTCAACAATCCCTGCACCTTCACCAGGTCCTTGTAAAACTTTTTCACCTGTAATTGGGAATTTTCTTAATATCGGTTTAGAGTTTTTATAGCTGCAGTGCTCAGACCACATAACAGAGAAAATCCCGATTTCTGTGTAATTTGGAAGACGTCCAATGATCTTTTCAATCAGAGCAAACTCATCATCACTTACACCCATTTGTCTGTAGATTTTTTCATCTTTTATCATCTGGTTAGTTGGTTCAAGCTTTAGTGACATGAGATTCCCTCCAGTTTTTCACGATTGATTGAAATAATTTTAATCCGTCAGCACTACCTAATAACTCGTCTACCGCACGTTCAGGGTGAGGCATCATCCCTAGAACATTCCCGCGCTCATTTGTAATTCCTGCGATATCGATTAAGCTGCCATTTGGATTCGTTTCGTACGTAAACACAATTTGATTGTTCTCTTTAAGCGTTTGAAGTGTTTCTTCATCACAATAATAATTCCCTTCTCCATGTGCGATCGGAACAGAGATAACCTCATCCTTCTGATAAGCTGATGTGAAAGATGTTTCATTATTAACAACCTTTAAGTTAACTGGTCGGCACATAAATTTCAGGTTTTCGTTTCTCTTCATTGCACCTGGAAGTAATCCTGCTTCTAATAAAATCTGGAATCCATTACACACGCCAAGGACAGGCTTACCTGCTTCTGCTGCTTTTACAACCTCTTTCATAACATTAGAAAAACGTGCAATTGCTCCTGAGCGTAAGTAATCACCATATGAGAATCCACCTGGTAGTAATACACCATCAAAACGACTTAAATCTGTTTCGTCATGCCATACATACTCTACTTCTTCACCAAGTTCATCTTTAATTGCATGATACATATCAACATCACAGTTAGATCCTGGAAAAACGATCACAGCGAATTTCACTTTGTGACAACCTCCTGTACCTCGTAAGTGAAGTCTTCGATCACAGTATTAGCGAGTAGTTTTTCACACATTTCACGAACAGCTGTATCTAAGTCACGATCTGATTTCTCAATTGTTAATTCCATGTATTTTCCGATACGAACATCTTGAACCTCATTATAGGACATGCTGTGCAATGCACTTTTTACTGCAGTTCCTTGTGGATCTAGTACGCTTTCTCTTAAAGTGACGTAAACTTTTACTTTGTACATTATGATTGGCCTCCAAGTCTAGTTAAAATTACTTCGTATGCTTCTGTTAAGCTACCTATATTTCTTCGGAATACATCCTTATCAAACTTTTCATCTGTATTGATATCCCATAAACGGCATGTGTCTGGTGAAACTTCATCAGCTAAAATGATGTTTCCATCCTCAGTGATTCCAAACTCGAGTTTAAAATCAATTAGACGAACCCCGCATGAGAGAAAATGTGCTGTTAATACTTCATTTACACGTCTAGCAAGAGTTTTTAATGTTTCAACTTGCTCTTTTGTTGCTACTGCTAATAGTGCGATATGATCTTCTGTAATAAGAGGATCTCCTAGTGCATCATCTTTATAGTAAAATTCAACAAGAGGCTCTTTAATAGCTGTTCCTTCTTCAATCCCAATTCGTTTAGAAAGACTTCCTGCAACAACATTTCGAACAACAACTTCAAGAGGAATAATCGTTACTTTCTTCACGAGCTGCTCAGTTTCAGATAATCTTTTCACAAAGTGATTTTCAATATTGTTAGCTGTAAGCTTTTCAAAAATCAATGTTGAAATCTCATTATTTAATCGGCCCTTACCAGTAATCTCCTCTTTCTTCTCACCGTTAAAAGCTGTAGCTGAATCCTTGTAGGATACTAGTAAAATATTAGGATCATTCGTTTTATAAATGCGTTTTGCTTTACCTTCGTATAATAGTTCAAGCTTTTCTGTAGTCATTGAAAGCCCTCCTAAACAGAATTTTGGGAACTTTTTGGCTAGTATGATAGTTGTCATATTATCTAACCCACTATTTTCACCAAAGAGATAGCAAGGAGCCTTTTATAAGCACCTTGCTATTTGGATGTGATTGTTACAGACCGAGACGTTCGAAAATTGTATCTACACCTTTTAAGTGATAGTTATAATCAAAGCAATCTTCAATTGTTTCAGCAGAAAGACGAGCTGTAATTTTTTCTTCAGCTTCTATTAACCCACGGAATGGTACTTGTTTTTCCCAAGCTTCCATTGCTTTAGGCTGAACTAGATCATACGCTTCTTCCCTAGTCATACCTGTATCAATTAACGCTAGTAACACACGTTGAGAATAGATTAAACCTTGTGTACGGTCCATATTACGCTTCATGTTTTCAGGGAATACAGTTAAATTTTTCACAATGTTACCGAAACGATTTAACATGTAGTTCAATGCAATTGTTGCATCTGGCAAGATAATACGTTCAGCAGATGAGTGTGAGATATCTCTTTCATGCCATAACGGAACATTTTCATAAGCTGTTAACATGTAACCGCGGATCACACGTGCGATACCAGTCATGTTTTCTGAACCAATCGGATTACGTTTATGCGGCATTGCAGAAGATCCCTTTTGGCCTTTAGCAAAAGACTCTTCAACTTCTCGTGTTTCACTCTTTTGTAATCCGCGAATTTCAACGGCAAATTTCTCAATAGATGTTGCAATTAACGCTAATGTACCCATGTAATCAGCATGACGATCACGTTGTAATGTTTGAGTTGAGATTGGTGCTGGCTGTGTACCTAATTTTTCGCAAACGTACTTTTCTACAAATGGATCAATGTTTGCATATGTTCCTACTGCACCTGAGATCTTTCCAAATTCAACACCCGCTGCTGCACGTTTAAAGCGGTCAAGATTACGTTTCATCTCTTCGTACCATAATGCCATTTTCAAACCAAACGTTGTTGGTTCAGCGTGTACACCATGCGTACGTCCCATCATAACGGTATATTTATGTTCCTGTGCTTTGTCTTTTAAAATTTGAATGAAGTTCTCGATATCTTTTAATAAAATATCATTTGCTTGTTTAAGTAAGTAAGAAAGTGCTGTATCTACTACATCGGTAGACGTTAAGCCATAATGAACCCATTTACGTTCTTCACCTAGTGTTTCAGAAACCGCTCTAGTAAACGCTACAACATCGTGACGAGTTTCTAGTTCAATTTCATTGATGCGATTTACATCAAAAGAAGCATTTTTGCGTAGTAAAGCAACATCTTCTTTTGGAATAACACCTAATTCAGCCCAAGCTTCACAAGCAAGGATTTCAACTTCAAGCCATGCTTTAAATTTATTTTCTTCCGTCCAAATTGCACTCATTTCTGGTCGTGAATAACGTTCGATCATCTTTTTTGCCTCCGCTCTATTATTGACCCCAAATCTGGTTAATGTTTTCTATATCTTTTTCTATTGACTCACTAAAAAATGTGATATGACCCATCTTACGTTTAGGAGCTGACTCTTTTTTACCGTATAGATGGAGCTTCGCATTTTCTAACAACGAGATTTGCTCATTAATTATATTTAAATCTTCTCCTAAGAGGTTTACCATCATACCATTTTTTAGTAATGTTGTATGACCTAATGGAAGATTACAAACTGCTCTGATATGCTGTTCAAATTGATCTGTTTCGCATAAATCAATTGTATAGTGACCTGAATTATGCGGTCGCGGAGCTAATTCATTAATATAAATCTCTCCGTCTTTTGTTAAAAACATTTCAACAGCCAACGTTCCAACGAGCTCAAAACTATTTGAAAGCTTCATAGCTAATTGCTGTGCTTTCCTTAAGATATCATCAGTCACTCTAGCTGGTACGATGCTTTGGTATAAAATATTTTCTTTATGAATATTTTCAGCTACCGGAAATGTCTTTGTTTCTCCATTTGCAGATCTTGTCACGATCACTGAAATTTCTTTATCAAAAGGAACCCATTTTTCTAATATGCATGTTCCTTGCTTTAATAACTTTACAGCTTCCTCAACATCTTGATCAGTACGCAGAACAACCTGCCCCTTACCGTCATATCCACCTCTGCATGTTTTTAACACACTAGGAAATCCAAGTACTTCCAATGAACTCGATAACTCTTCTTCAGTGTGAATAATTTTATATGGAGCTACTTCACATCCTGCATTCACAATTGCCGCTTTTTCTGTTTCTCTATCTTGCGTCAGCAATAGTAATGAACTTTTTTGAGGCAAATTGGCATTCTCCTCAAGCCAGCGCAGTGCTTCATAATCAATATTTTCAAACTCATACGTAATCACATCACTGACTTCAGAAAGCTTTTTAATCGCATCTAAGTCATCATAGCTAGCTGTTATCTCGATATCAGCTATTTGACCACATGGGCAATCTTTTGTTGGATCTAATACGGCGATACGATATCCGAGCTGTCTCGCAGCAATCGCCATCATTCTACCAAGCTGTCCGCCACCGATAATACCTATTGTTGCTCCTGGTAAGATTGTTTTATTAGTCAAGCTCATCACTACTCTCTAGTACTTTTAAACGAAGCTCTTCTCTTCTTGTCTCAAGTCTGTCTGCTAAGTCATGATCTCCGGTAGAAAGGATCTCAGCTGCCAGCAATCCAGCATTTGTTGCCCCAGCCTTGCCGATAGCAACAGTTGCTACTGGTACACCTCCAGGCATTTGGACAATTGATAATAATGAATCAAGACCATTTAATGCCTTTGACTGAACGGGAACACCTATTACCGGTAAAGTTGTCTTTGCAGCAACCATACCTGGTAGATGTGCTGCCCCACCAGCTCCAGCAACGATTACCTTAATTCCTCTATTTCTAGCATTCTCTGCATACTCAAACATATAATCAGGTGTACGATGTGCAGATACTACTTTCTTTTCATAAGGAACATTTAGTTCATCTAATATCTCACAAGCATGCTTCATTGTTTCCCAGTCTGATGTACTTCCCATAATAATGCCTACAAGCGGCTCCATCTTTTTCCCACCTTTAGCCTTACTTAAAATACATGATCTCATTCATTTTCACGTCATTTATTAAATTAAGGAAGTATACTTATTCCAAGACGTAAGTGAAGTAAGCATTTGTAAACTGGACTGATTTCATACATCCTTCGTAATCAGTCGCCTTCCTCAAAAAAAAGCTCGATATATATACTTTCTCACTTTTAGAGAAAGTACAGTATATCGAGCTCGGGTTTTATAATGCTTTCCGAAGCCTTTATACGTACACTTTCCCTCATAGTCCGATGATTTACGGTCATCGGGTAGAAACTTCTGGGCCGTATTCCCAATTTTATATGAGGTTATCGTTTATTTACATGTCTTATCTTAACAATGGAGAACTTCTATGTCAACGGAAAATCGAACGATTTATTTTTTCGTTATGTTAATGTTCGGATTTTACAGTAGTTTCCCTTCAAAAACGATCGTTCTTCCACAAGGCACATGCTCAACCATACCATTTTGTATTTCTTCTTTAAAGATTGGTTGCTCCATTCTACGAACCGGAAAATAGCCTTCTTTGCTCATCCGCTCTAAACATTCATCAATAGATTCATGTTCTTCAACTATAAATTTTCTCTTCTTTGGTTTATTTGTCATACTTATTTCTCCCTTTTCAAAAACTGCTACCTATTAAACATCATCTGTTTTAAATAACACAACTCCTTCTTAGTATACACAATAAATTATTCTATATTTTTTCTTTCTATTCTTATATAAAAAAAAGACCGTAACTATTGTTACCGCCTAGTTTATATCACTTATCAATTTTTGACCCAATAACCCGAATTCGTTTATAGTCTGCCACCCATTATCCATCTCTAAACAAATTTTCCTGTAAGTTCTTTTCAGGTCGTGAAATGTCACCCACTATAATATCGTTTGGAACAGATTCAAATATATTATCAGTAAACATTTCAATCCAATTCTTCAGCCCTTCTTCCCTTTTAAGAAGAGTCTTTCATAATGTACTGCTAAGGTAACTTTAAAACCAGTCTCTTCCATTAAAGATTTATACTATCCTATAGTTGGATAATACCAGGGGATTTATATTCTTCCTAACCATCCAATTGGCGGCTAAATTCATATAGCCAACAAAGCATCCTTCGGTTGTTTCAACTAATGAAGAATAGCATTCGAAACAACGGCATCAAACACGTTATGGTCTTCTAATGCCAAAACATCTTAAACATAAAAAGGGATGTTGGGATCCTTAGATTTTGTATGCTGTATCATTTTTATTAACTTATCAATCCCAACTACACTGCATCCTGCTTTAGATATTGTATTAACCAGATCACCAGTACCACAACCGACATCAAGAATATGCTTACCATTTTTAGGGTCAATAACACCAGTATCCTAAACCTTTTTACAAAAATTCACGCAATAAAAAAAGACCAGTATCTCTACTGATCTTCTCTCTTCTTACTTGGCAACGTCCTACTCTCACAAGGGGAAACCCCTAACTACCATCGGCGCTGAAGAGCTTAACTTCCGTGTTCGGCATGGGAACGGGTGTGACCTCTTCGCCATCGTCACCAAATAATATTAAGTTTGAAGGGATATTCCTTCAAAACTAGATAACGATTCACAATTCAATTCACTCAACTGAGTTTATACTCTTACATTGTCCAGCTCCAGAAGCCAAATCCTACGGTCATTTCACACTCTCCTGCGAAGTCAAAGTACGACTTCTTCTCGAGCGCTCCAATGCCCTATGGATAAAAGCTAAGCTTCTTCCGCTTTTCTATTTAGGTTAAGTCCTCGATCGATTAGTATCAGT
>NZ_CP046266.1:297500-312500 GCF_009720625.1 Metabacillus sediminilitoris | reverse complement strand
ATCTGTAAATACTCGAGACCTTGTTAAAAACCTCAATCCCTCAGGACCCTCTAAAGAAAACATTCCGCCTCTACCTTCAACAACATCTATAATTAATTGTGTATGCTTCCAATATTCATATTGTGCTTTTCCAATATAAAATGGACATCCATCAATATAACCGAGAAAAACATCCTGATCACCTATTAAGAATTCATCTTTTGGATAGCACATTGGTGAACTTCCATCACAACATCCTCCTGATTGATGAAACAATAGTGGTCCATACTTCTTTTTTAGTACTGTAACTAATTCAGATGCATTTTTAGAAATAATAACTTTTGGAACTTTCCCCATCCTTATTCCCCCTAAAAAACTGACTCCCACACACAAAGTGGAAGTCAGTTCATTTTTTAGTTACAATTAAAAGAAGCCTAACTTACTTGGACTATAGCTAACTAACATGTTTTTGGTTTGTTGATAATGACTTAACATCATTTTATGATTTTCTCTTCCTATGCCTGACATCTTGTAACCACCAAAAGCAGCATGAGCCGGGTAAGCATGGTAGCAATTTGTCCAAACTCGTCCTGCTTCGATTCCCCTGCCAAATCTATATGCAGTATTAATATCTCTTGACCAAACACCAGCACCTAACCCATATAAAGTATCATTGGCAATTGTCAACGCTTCTTCTTGATTACTAAATGTTGTTACAGTAACAACTGGTCCAAATATTTCTTCTTGGAAAATCCTCATTTTATTATGCCCTTTAAACACAGTTGGTTTTACATAATACCCTCCACTTAAATCACCTTCCAAAAAGTTGCGCCTACCGCCTGTTAAAACTTGTGCACCTTCTTGTTCTCCTATATCAATATAAGAAAGGATTTTTTCAATCTGCTCTGCAGATGCTTGTGCACCAATCATCGTATTTGTATCTAATGGATTCCCCTGCTTGATATCTTTTACACGTTTTAAAGCCTTTTCGATAAAATCATCATAAATAGATTCTTGAATTAAAGCACGTGATGGGCATGTACAAACTTCTCCCTGATTAAGAGCAAACATAACAAAACCTTCAATCGCCTTATCTAAAAAGTCGTCGTCTTTTTCCATTACATTTTCAAAGAATATATTAGGGGACTTACCTCCAAGCTCTAGTGTAACTGGTATTAAATTCTGGGAAGCATATTGCATAATTAGACGTCCAGTCGTTGTTTCTCCTGTAAATGCAACTTTAGCAACTCTATTACTAATTGCGAGTGGCTTGCCTGCTTCTAAACCAAAACCGTTAACAATATTAACTACACCTTTTGGTAACAGGTCTGCAATTAATTCCATTAAAATTAAGATACTTACAGGCGTTTGTTCTGCAGGTTTTAATACAACACAGTTTCCTGCAGCTAAAGCTGGAGCTAATTTCCAAGTTGCCATTAAAATTGGAAAGTTCCATGGAATAATTTGTCCCACTACACCTAATGGTTCATGAAAGTGATAAGCAACAGTGTCTTTATCTATTTCACTGATACTACCTTCCTGAGAACGTATGCTTCCAGCAAAATAACGAAAATGATCTATTGCTAAGGGAATATCTGCATTTAATGTTTCTCTAATTGGTTTACCGTTATCCCATGTTTCAGCAACAGCTAGCATTTCTAAATTTGTTTCAATGCGATCAGCAATCTTATTTAATATATTTGCACGTACAGCAGCAGACGATTCTCCCCATGCTTTTTTTGCTGCATGTGCTGCATCAAGTGCAAGCTCGATATCTTCTGCAGTAGAACGAGGCACTTCGCAAAAAGCATGTCCATTTACCGGTGAAACATTTTCAAAATATTCACCTTTAACTGGCGCTGTCCACTCTCCACCAATATAATTTTCATATCGCGATTTAAAACTAACTTTAGATCCCCTCGTGCCAGGTTGTGAAAAAATCATTAGAATCCCTCCTATTATTTATGGATAACAAATAAAAGATTGATAGCCTTCAAGAAGTTTTTATGTAAGCGTTACTTAAACTACCGATATATTTTATTCTAAAAAAAGGATTTTATTACCTATAGGAGGACAAAACCAATATTTTTCTATGAGACCGTGAAGATTAATGGTAAGAGGATATAAGCTAGCTAGTTTTCGCACTTGGTAAGTAGAAGAAACACAGCCTAAATGAATGTAGCATTAAGTGGATTTAAATGAGGTATTATGATAGGAGTTATTGTAAAAGTATATATTAAAAAAACTAATCCAATAAGTGGATTAGTTTTTTACGCGCCTTAGAGGATTCGAACCTCTGACCGACAGCTTAGAAGGCTGTTGCTCTATCCTGCTGAGCTAAAGGCGCATGATATGTATAAAATAGACATTGGAACCACTATTGTCACTGACAATTAGTATTATTACCTCTATAGCATTTGCAGCTCCAAATAAAAAATGGCTCCGCAGGTAGGACTCGAACCTACGACCGATCGGTTAACAGCCGATAGCTCTACCACTGAGCTACTGCGGAATAAAATAAAATGGTGGGCCTAAATGGACTCGAACCATCGACCTCACGCTTATCAGGCGTGCGCTCTAACCAGCTGAGCTATAGGCCCATTTTTGTCTAACTTCGGCTACTAGCTTTTCGGCCACTTCAAACTGTTCCCACAAATCCAAAACAAGGATTTGCATGACCAGCTCTCAAAGCAGAACAGTCGCCTATGTATTTCAAATTTTGGAGCGGGTGAAGGGAATCGAACCCTCATCATCAGCTTGGAAGGCTGAGGTTTTACCACTAAACTACACCCGCAAACATAAAAGGGGCGACTGATGGGAATCGAACCCACGAATGTCGGAACCACAATCCGATGCGTTAACCACTTCGCCACAATCGCCACGTATATTCTAATTGGTGGAGGGGGGCAGATTCGAACTGCCGAACCCTAAGGAGCGGATTTACAGTCCGCCGCGTTTAGCCACTTCGCTACCCCTCCATGTGATTTAGATGAATACAAACAAGAATAAGTTTAAAGGTGGCTCAGGACGGAATCGAACCGCCGACACATGGATTTTCAGTCCATTGCTCTACCGACTGAGCTACTGAGCCAAATTGTTTTCGGCTTCCGCTAAGCTTCAAATCTCTACGTCAACTCCTGCACTCACATCCTCACGTATTTACATACGCTCCGGTGTTCGCTTAGTCGTTTCCTCGACCTTTTCGCTTATCGAAACCCTTTTACTTGAGATAAGTGTTTTTGTAAAATAATGGCGGTCCGGACGGGACTCGAACCCGCGACCTCCTGCGTGACAGGCAGGCATTCTAACCAACTGAACTACCGGACCATTTTGGTTGTACTTAACAGCACTACTATGTTTCCTCGCTAAGAAGAATAACCAACGTAGCATCGTCAACTAAATTTGGTTGCGGGGACAGGATTTGAACCTGCGACCTTCGGGTTATGAGCCCGACGAGCTACCGGACTGCTCCACCCCGCGACAATAAAGAGAATTAAATATGGAGGAGGAAGGGGGATTCGAACCCCCGCGGGCTTTGACACCCCTGTCGGTTTTCAAGACCGATCCCTTCAGCCGGACTTGGGTATTCCTCCAATAAATGGACCCTGTAGGACTCGAACCTACGACCGGACGGTTATGAGCCGTCTGCTCTAACCAACTGAGCTAAGGGTCCAATATTCATGAGTTTAATTGTCAATAATACTATTTAGGACAATTATTTAATTTTAATAGCGGCGGAGGGAGTCGAACCCACGACCTTTCGGGTATGAACCGAATGCTCTAGCCAGCTGAGCTACACCGCCATAATATAAAGGATGTTAAGTGGAGCCTAGCGGGATCGAACCGCTGACCTCCTGCGTGCAAAGCAGGCGCTCTCCCAGCTGAGCTAAGGCCCCATGTTTTAATTGGCGCGCCCGAGAGGAGTCGAACCCCTAACCTTTTGATCCGTAGTCAAACGCTCTATCCAATTGAGCTACGGGCGCATATTATATGAAGTGCCGAGGACCGGAATCGAACCGGTACGGTAGTCACCTACCGCAGGATTTTAAGTCCTGTGCGTCTGCCAGTTCCGCCACCCCGGCATATCTGGAGCGGAAGACGGGATTCGAACCCGCGACCCCCACCTTGGCAAGGTGGTGTTCTACCACTGAACTACTTCCGCAATATTTAAATGGTGCGGGTGAAGGGACTTGAACCCCCACGTCATAAAGACACTAGATCCTAAGTCTAGCGCGTCTGCCAATTCCGCCACACCCGCAAGGTGTGTAAATGGTGAGCCATGAAGGACTCGAACCTTCGACCCTCTGATTAAAAGTCAGATGCTCTACCGACTGAGCTAATGGCTCAATATAAAATGAATATTGAATCAATGGTGGAGGATGACGGGATCGAACCGCCGACCCTCTGCTTGTAAGGCAGATGCTCTCCCAGCTGAGCTAATCCTCCAAATTAAAGATAAATGAAATGGTGACCCGTACGGGATTCGAACCCGTGTTACCGCCGTGAAAGGGCGGTGTCTTAACCGCTTGACCAACGGGCCAACAACAAAATTTTACAAAATAATAGCCCCAAATAAGGGGCTTTACCTGGCAACGTCCTACTCTCACAAGGGGAAACCCCTAACTACCATCGGCGCTGAAGAGCTTAACTTCCGTGTTCGGCATGGGAACGGGTGTGACCTCTTCGCCATCGTCACCAGATAAATGTATATGTTGAAGGATATTCCTTCAAAACTAGATAACGATTCACAATTCATTCACTCAACTGAGTTTATACTCTTACATTGTCCAGCTCCAGAAGCCAAATCCTACGGTCATTTCACACTCTCCTGCGAAGTCAAAGTACGACTTCTTCTCGAGCGCTCCAATGCCCTATGGATTTAAGCGGGCTTCTTCCGCTTTTCTATTTAGGTTAAGTCCTCGATCGATTAGTATCAGTCAGCTCCACACGTCACCGCGCTTCCACCTCTGACCTATCAACCTGATCATCTTTCAGGGATCTTACTAGCTTACGCTATGGGAAATCTCATCTTGAGGGGGGCTTCATGCTTAGATGCTTTCAGCACTTATCCCTTCCGCACATAGCTACCCAGCTATGCCTTTGGCAAGACAACTGGTACACCAGCGGTGCGTCCATCCCGGTCCTCTCGTACTAAGGACAGCTCCTCTCAAATTTCCTACGCCCACGACGGATAGGGACCGAACTGTCTCACGACGTTCTGAACCCAGCTCGCGTACCGCTTTAATGGGCGAACAGCCCAACCCTTGGGACCGACTACAGCCCCAGGATGCGATGAGCCGACATCGAGGTGCCAAACCTCCCCGTCGATGTGGACTCTTGGGGGAGATAAGCCTGTTATCCCCGGGGTAGCTTTTATCCGTTGAGCGATGGCCCTTCCATGCGGAACCACCGGATCACTAAGCCCGACTTTCGTCCCTGCTCGACTTGTAGGTCTCGCAGTCAAGCTCCCTTGTGCCTTTACACTCTACGAATGATTTCCAACCATTCTGAGGGAACCTTTGGGCGCCTCCGTTACATTTTAGGAGGCGACCGCCCCAGTCAAACTGCCCACCTGACACTGTCTCCCAGCCCGATAAGGGCTGCGGGTTAGAATTTCAATACAGCCAGGGTAGTATCCCACCGACGCCTCCACCGAAGCTAGCGCTCCGGCTTCTCAGGCTCCTACCTATCCTGTACAAGCTGTACCAAAATTCAATATCAGGCTACAGTAAAGCTCCACGGGGTCTTTCCGTCCTGTCGCGGGTAACCTGCATCTTCACAGGTACTATAATTTCACCGAGTCTCTCGTTGAGACAGTGCCCAGATCGTTACGCCTTTCGTGCGGGTCGGAACTTACCCGACAAGGAATTTCGCTACCTTAGGACCGTTATAGTTACGGCCGCCGTTTACTGGGGCTTCGGTTCAAAGCTTCGCTTGCGCTAACCTCTCCCCTTAACCTTCCAGCACCGGGCAGGCGTCAGCCCCTATACTTCGCCTTGCGGCTTCGCAGAGACCTGTGTTTTTGCTAAACAGTCGCCTGGGCCTATTCACTGCGGCTTTTCGCAGGGCAAGCCCTGAAAAAGCACCCCTTCTCCCGAAGTTACGGGGTCATTTTGCCGAGTTCCTTAACGAGAGTTCTCTCGCTCACCTTAGGATTCTCTCCTCGCCTACCTGTGTCGGTTTGCGGTACGGGCACCTCTCACCTCGCTAGAGGCTTTTCTTGGCAGTGTGGAATCAGGAACTTCGGTACTATATTTCCCTCGCCATCACAGCTCAGCCTTTACGACAACGGGATTTGCCTCGTTATCAGCCTAACTGCTTGGGCGCGCTAATCCAACAGCGCGCTTACCCTATCCTTCTGCGTCCCCCCATTGCTCAAATGGTGAGGAGGTGGTACAGGAATTTCAACCTGTTGTCCATCGCCTACGCCTTTCGGCCTCGGCTTAGGTCCCGACTAACCCTGAGCGGACGAGCCTTCCTCAGGAAACCTTAGGCATTCGGTGGAGGGGATTCTCACCCCTCTTTCGCTACTCATACCGGCATTCTCACTTCTAAGCGCTCCACTAGTCCTTCCGGTCTAGCTTCACAGCCCTTAGAACGCTCTCCTACCATTGTTCGTAAGAACAATCCACAGCTTCGGTGATACGTTTAGCCCCGGTACATTTTCGGCGCAGAGTCACTCGACCAGTGAGCTATTACGCACTCTTTAAATGGTGGCTGCTTCTAAGCCAACATCCTGGTTGTCTAAGCAACTCCACATCCTTTTCCACTTAACGTATACTTTGGGACCTTAGCTGGTGGTCTGGGCTGTTTCCCTCTTGACTACGGATCTTATCACTCGCAGTCTGACTCCTGAACATAAGTCTTTGGCATTCGGAGTTTGACTGAATTCGGTAACCCGATGGGGGCCCCTAGTCCAATCAGTGCTCTACCTCCAAGACTCTCAATTTCAAGGCTAGCCCTAAAGCTATTTCGGAGAGAACCAGCTATCTCCAAGTTCGATTGGAATTTCTCCGCTACCCACACCTCATCCCCGCACTTTTCAACGTGCGTGGGTTCGGGCCTCCATTCAGTGTTACCTGAACTTCACCCTGGACATGGGTAGATCACCTGGTTTCGGGTCTACGACCACGTACTCTTTCGCCCTATTCAGACTCGCTTTCGCTGCGGCTCCGTCTCATCAACTTAACCTTGCACGGGATCGTAACTCGCCGGTTCATTCTACAAAAGGCACGCCATTACCCATTAACGGGCTTTGACTACTTGTAGGCACACGGTTTCAGGATCTCTTTCACTCCCCTTCCGGGGTGCTTTTCACCTTTCCCTCACGGTACTGGTTCACTATCGGTCACTAGGGAGTATTTAGCCTTGGGAGATGGTCCTCCCTGCTTCCGACGGGATTTCACGTGTCCCGCCGTACTCAGGATCCACTCTGGAGGGAACGAAGTTTCAACTACAGGGTTGTTACCTTCTTTGACGGGCCTTTCCAGACCTCTTCATTTACTCCGTTCCTTTGTAACTCCGTATAGAGTGTCCTACAACCCCAAGAGGCAAGCCTCTTGGTTTGGGCTAATTCCGTTTCGCTCGCCGCTACTTGGGAAATCGCGTTTGCTTTCTCTTCCTCCGGGTACTTAGATGTTTCAGTTCCCCGGGTCTGCCTTTATCACCCTATGTATTCAGGTGAAAATACTACTCCATTACGAGCAGTGGGTTCCCCCATTCGGAAATCTCCGGATCAAAGCTTACTTACAGCTCCCCGAAGCATATCGGTGTTAGTACCGTCCTTCATCGGCTCCTAGTGCCAAGGCATCCACCGTGCGCCCTTAACAACTTAACCTTTGACATTATAAATGTCATTTTAATCATTATTAAGAGAATCACTGAACTAAGCGTTTAAACTCAGTGAATTACTTGAATTGTTATCGTTATCTAGTTTTCAAGGAACATAAAGCACAGGTGGTGTAAATGCTACATACATTTATACTCCTATGTTTTGTATCTTACATATAAGAAAGATCAGAATGATCTCTCAAAACTAAACAAAAACCAAGTGTGCCTCATTTTCCTTAGAAAGGAGGTGATCCAGCCGCACCTTCCGATACGGCTACCTTGTTACGACTTCACCCCAATCATCTGTCCCACCTTAGGCGGCTGGCTCCTTACGGTTACCCCACCGACTTCGGGTGTTACAAACTCTCGTGGTGTGACGGGCGGTGTGTACAAGGCCCGGGAACGTATTCACCGCGGCATGCTGATCCGCGATTACTAGCGATTCCGGCTTCATGCAGGCGAGTTGCAGCCTGCAATCCGAACTGAGAATGGTTTTATGGGATTGGCTTGACTTCGCAGTCTTGCAGCCCTTTGTACCATCCATTGTAGCACGTGTGTAGCCCAGGTCATAAGGGGCATGATGATTTGACGTCATCCCCACCTTCCTCCGGTTTGTCACCGGCAGTCACCTTAGAGTGCCCAACTGAATGCTGGCAACTAAGATCAAGGGTTGCGCTCGTTGCGGGACTTAACCCAACATCTCACGACACGAGCTGACGACAACCATGCACCACCTGTCACCACTGTCCCCGAAGGGAAAGGTATATCTCTATACCGGGCAGTGGGATGTCAAGACCTGGTAAGGTTCTTCGCGTTGCTTCGAATTAAACCACATGCTCCACCGCTTGTGCGGGCCCCCGTCAATTCCTTTGAGTTTCAGTCTTGCGACCGTACTCCCCAGGCGGAGTGCTTAATGCGTTTGCTGCAGCACTAAAGGGCGGAAACCCTCTAACACTTAGCACTCATCGTTTACGGCGTGGACTACCAGGGTATCTAATCCTGTTCGCTCCCCACGCTTTCGCGCCTCAGTGTCAGTTACAGACCAGAAAGTCGCCTTCGCCACTGGTGTTCCTCCAAATCTCTACGCATTTCACCGCTACACTTGGAATTCCACTTTCCTCTTCTGCACTCAAGTTCCCCAGTTTCCAATGACCCTCCACGGTTGAGCCGTGGGCTTTCACATCAGACTTAAGAAACCACCTGCGCGCGCTTTACGCCCAATAATTCCGGACAACGCTTGCCACCTACGTATTACCGCGGCTGCTGGCACGTAGTTAGCCGTGGCTTTCTGGTTAGGTACCGTCAAGGTACCAGCAGTTACTCTGGTACTTGTTCTTCCCTAACAACAGAACTTTACGACCCGAAGGCCTTCATCGTTCACGCGGCGTTGCTCCGTCAGACTTTCGTCCATTGCGGAAGATTCCCTACTGCTGCCTCCCGTAGGAGTCTGGGCCGTGTCTCAGTCCCAGTGTGGCCGATCACCCTCTCAGGTCGGCTACGCATCGTCGCCTTGGTGAGCCGTTACCTCACCAACTAGCTAATGCGCCGCGGGTCCATCTGTAAGTGATAGCCGAAGCCATCTTTCAATGTCGAACCATGCGGTTCGAAATGTTATCCGGTATTAGCTCCGGTTTCCCGGAGTTATCCCAATCTTACAGGCAGGTTACCCACGTGTTACTCACCCGTCCGCCGCTAATCTTTGGGAGCAAGCTCCCTCAGATTCGCTCGACTTGCATGTATTAGGCACGCCGCCAGCGTTCGTCCTGAGCCAGGATCAAACTCTCCAATAAAGAGTTAATGTAGCTCATAAATTTGTACTATATAGTACGTTGTTTTGTTAATCGAAATTAACGTTGGCACGCTTGGTTTTGTTTAGTTTTCAAAGATCATCTTTCGTCGTTTCTCTCAGAAGCGACTTTATTAATTTAACACATTCTTCATTATTTAGTCAACACTTTTTCAAAAAAACTTTTTCATATTTCAAATGTTACTTTCTCGTTACTTAAAAACGAAATTGTGGTGACAAGAATTAATATTAATAGATATATCACAATAAGTCAATTGTTTTTTCCTTTTTATTTTACAAATAATATTAATGGTTATTCACTATCAACACTTAAATGTTAAATACCTTTGCCCTAGATAATTCAAAACAGCATACATAAAAGTCGCTAGCAACACTGAAATCTCTTCCTTGTATATCCCAAAATCAAGAAATCTACTTTTTTGGATTATTTCATACCCTAGTTGATAGGAAAAAAGATAACTCACTATAATGACAAGTGCAAAAATCGGAATACCCTTTCGATTTTTTACAGTACTTTTAAAAGTGAATCTTTTATTTAATACATAACTTATTATCGCTCCAATACAATTTCCTATCAAAGTAGATAACCAATATGACAAGCCAACTACGTTTAGTAATGTGAGGATCGCGGAAATACCAACACATGTGTTAACGATACCTATTAAGAGAAATCGGAAAATGGTATTAGTTCGATTCAGGTATTTCCCTAGTATCAGTGCCATAAGACTCGGCATATAAATCCCTTTCCATTTTGTCTTTATAAAGCTTTTGAGTGACACTGTAGGTATCAATCTCTACAATATATTTGGGACGACGTTTAGATTCCTTATAAATCTTTCCGATATACTCACCAATTAATCCAATCGCAATTAATTGCAACCCTCCAATTAACCATATTGATGTGATTAAAGAAGTCCAACCTGTTTCCGTTTCACCTATGAATTTCAACGCAATAAAATAAGTTCCAAATAATAAACTAGTAAAGAAGGATAAAAACCCTACTAGCAATACAATACGAATAGGAGTAACCGAAAATGAAGTTATACCTTCAAACGCAAAGGCAAGCATTTTCTTTAATGGATATTTTGTTTCACCCGCAAGCCTTTCTTTTCGATCATAGTAAATAGATGTTGAAGGAAATCCTATCAAGGGAACAATCCCCCGTAAAAACAAGTTTACCTCTTCAAATCTCTCTAATTCCTTTAATGCTCTTTTACTCATCAAACGAAAATCAGCATGATTATAGATAAGACTTACACCCATTTTTTGCATCAATTTATAAAATGCTTCTGCAGTTGTTCTTTTTAGTAGTTGATCTGTATCTCGTTTTCCACGGACTCCATAAACAATGTCAAATCCTTCGTTAAACTTAACGATGAACTCCCTGATTATATTAACATCATCTTGTAAATCAGCATCAATAGATACAACACAATCAGAAGTATTTTTTGCTGCTATTAACCCTGCTAGTAACGCATTTTGATGACCAACATTTCGGGCTAATTTTAGTCCATGAATTTTAGTATTATTCAAGCTCTCTTTATAGATTATCGGCCAAGTTTTATCCTTACTCCCATCATCAACAAACAATATTTTACTTTGAATAGAAATAAGTTTTTCTTCTTCTAAGAGATTCAAACATTCGCTAAGTTGGTACATCGTTTCAGGAAGTACATCTTCTTCGTTATAACATGGCACGACAATCGTAAGAATAGGTTCTACCAATTATATAACCTCCCAATACATTTACAACGCTTTGTATAAATAAATTTTCCACACTGATTCATCAGATTGAAATGTTTTCTCCAACTTTAAATGATTCTCTAGTGGGTTTTCTATTGGTAACGCAGAAAATATATAGGCTCCTCCCATTTCTTTAAATGGTGTGATATTTAAATCAAGTTCTTTTAGAGTTCTTTTGTTGTTTTTCTTAAACATATAATGTTTACCAAGTTCAGATGTGAAAATATAGCAACGTCCTCCCCATTCATCAAAGTAAGTTCGAATTGTTTTATTTTTTGCTAATTCATTTTCAATAATCTTCCTAAACTTATACTTATAAGATAAAGGGTAGAAATTATTATATGTATCAAGGGTATAAAAGCCGTTATATTGAGTAATCGCAGGGTGAATCCCTATGCTTGCAACTCTATAGTCCTGTAATGGTAAACCAATATGTGATTTAATCTCATCAAACAGTTCTACGGAATAAAATTCATTTACAGATGGTTTTTTTCGATAAATTATTTCATCATTAAAACAAAATAATAATAGAATTTGTGCAATTATAAAAAATGGTACATATGGTTTCCATGCTCCCCGATTATTCCAAATGATTTTTAACCCGAGTGCAAACCCTACATAAATGACTAGTGGTCTTAAAAATTGAAACCTGGCAAAATTAAATGTATCCATAAAATGAAACTTCCTTGTCAACGGAAGCCAGCCTTTATAAAACCAAAATGCATACCACGTGGACAGAAAAAAGTTTAGTATTAGCAAAATAACGAATGCACGTTCCTGCTTCCAAAGTTTTTTATAAACGATAAGAAATAACGCAATGAACGTAACTATAAGAATAAATAATCCATGAACAGTCATCACATGAGTATGTCCTAATACAAAGTTCTTGAAAGACAGCCTAAAGCATCTCCATAATGAAAGCCTTGCATGAAAGTATTCATCTCTGCTGTTTGGATCATCATCAAATAAAAATGAATAAACCAACCGATATTCAACAGCCAGGTAAACAAGCGTCATATAAACTATCGCTAATAGGAAATGGAAATTTCTCCTTCCCCTTAAAAAGTCAATAACCCAAAATAGCCCCATAGCGAATAAAAAAAAGAAAAAACCTAGAACGATACTGGAATAAAGCGGGAGTAAGGTTAGGACAATATAGTGCTTAAAAGTCCTCTTTTCTTTTCGAATATGTAAAAATGCCCAAAGTGCTAATGGCATTCCTAAAGTACTCAGCATTCCAGATGGCCAAAATGGTGTCAGGGAGAATGCCAATGCAACACCAACATTGATAAACTGATAATCCCTTTTGCAGAGAAAATGATCTCTAAGCAAGATGTACATTCCTAAAAAAGCAAAAAACCTTGTAATCGTTTGACTTAATGCATAGGCAGTCATAGTCGGAAAAAATTTATAAAGCCATACGATAAGACTAAATTCGGTACCAAATGCATTTCTAGGCAACCCATTTGCCACTTGTGGGATAGTAGCATTTATTGGGCCTAATATTTGTCCGCTTTCACTTAAAACTTTATACCACGCTATATTCGAATCAAGATTGTCATGCACGCGAATATGTGCATGCTCACCCAATATATATAGTGGTGATAAATAAATACAAATAAGTAGTAGTGCAAAAGTAATTAACTTCTTTTCAGAATTAAATAATTGAAATGACACTATTTACACCTCAAAATTCAGGGATGACTTGTAGGGTACTATTAACATTTGCAAAAATGGGGGAAAAATACTAAAGGAGTTTAATTTAACTAAAATATAATTACAGAGCTTGTTCCCTACGTTCTGGAAATTTATTACGGAGTTTAAAAAGTAAGAGAGATGAAAACCATCCCTCTTTATACGTGCTATAGTATGTTATCTGTCATTCCCAATATTGGCGATATTGAGGTCTGTTATGTGTTTGGGGATATTGTTGAATATATTGTGGATGCTGATATTGTTGATTTTCATATTGATGAGGAGAATTTTCATTAACTCTGCTGCAGTTCTTGGAAGGACCAATATATGTTGATGGCATAACTGGGGCAATCACCTGTTTCCACTGGGCTTCATCAAGACAATAGGTATGTGCCATTATATTTGCAGGTGTAAATTTTAAAATATCAGAACCTAAAATCACTTCTGGAGTCGGTGCATTAAAAATTGCTAACAGATGCGTATTATCAACTGTAGCTATTTCATAATGCCACCAACCTTGTGGAACATTAGCCACTTGTCCAGGTGAAATCGAGTAATTCATTATTTGTTTTGTAAAAGGGTTCAGGATTGATACAATAGCAGAACCTGAAATACAATAGACTAACTCAGCAGCATTTTGATGATAGTGTGGTTCTACCACATTATTAGTACTTAGAAATATGTCTAGAAGAGACACATTTTCCAATGTATTCAACTGTTTAATGCCCAATATGTTAATATAGTTTTTGCTATTTTTTACGAACAAAGGACTTTTATTTACATCAAAAGTGTATTGAGTTGATGGCGATGTGTAATCTATATATGAAACCATAATAATCTTCACCTCTTTATTAGATATTAAAATAAGTAAACATATAGGCATGTTATGCAACTTCT
This sequence comes from Metabacillus sediminilitoris, assembly GCF_009720625.1. Lineage (NCBI taxonomy): Bacteria > Bacillati > Bacillota > Bacilli > Caryophanales > Bacillaceae > Metabacillus > Metabacillus sediminilitoris. The sequence continues at coordinate 298,549 of NZ_CP046266.1, read as the reverse complement.
TTTTGTTCGGTGTGAATAGTTATGAGAATGAAGTTAGTTGCAGTTCAATTATTTTAAGAAGGATACAGTTCACAAGCAAGGTTTTTTTCGATTAAAAAAAGAGACCAGTATCTCTACTGACCTCCATCTCCTTTCTTGTAACTAAAACTTATAACAGAAGAAACATTCACTAAGAGTGAGCTTAACTTGTGTATTCAGGATAAACTGCGTTTGTGCTGAATCTCTTCGGAAACTTGTTCGTTCAGATCCTCATGTGCCCGAAGAACGTACATTCCCGCCTTCTCTCTGCTTTTTCCATAACCTTCTTGATTCTCCCAAGCCTCAGGCTAATAGTTATTCCTTGTCTTTCGTTTCTCTTTTTTATATTGTGATAGTTTAACACAAATAAAAAAGACCAACATCTCTGTTGATCTTTTTCTTCTTACTTGGCAACGTCCTACTCTCACAAGGGGAAACCCCTAACTACCATCGGCGCTGAAGAGCTTAACTTCCGTGTTCGGCATGGGAACGGGTGTGACCTCTTCGCCATCGTCACCAGATAAATGTATATGTTGAAGGATATTCCTTCAAAACTAGATAACGATTCACAATTCATTCACTCAACTGAGTTTATACTCTTACATTGTCCAGCTCCAGAAGCCAAATCCTACGGTCATTTCACACTCTCCTGCGAAGTCAAAGTACGACTTCTTCTCGAGCGCTCCAATGCCCTATGGATTTAAGCGGGCTTCTTCCGCTTTTCTATTTAGGTTAAGTCCTCGATCGATTAGTATCAGTCAGCTCCACACGTCACCGCGCTTCCACCTCTGACCTATCAACCTGATCATCTTTCAGGGATCTTACTAGCTTACGCTATGGGAAATCTCATCTTGAGGGGGGCTTCATGCTTAGATGCTTTCAGCACTTATCCCTTCCGCACATAGCTACCCAGCTATGCCTTTGGCAAGACAACTGGTACACCAGCGGTGCGTCCATCCCGGTCCTCTCGTACTAAGGACAGCTCCTCTCAAATTTCCTACGCCCACGACGGATAGGGACCGAACTGTCTC